>JAEYPG010000622.1 GCA_023410975.1 Pseudomonadota bacterium | reverse complement strand
CAGACCCGGGAACTTGAAGGCCGGCCGGTAGCCCTCCTTGAAGCCGAGGATCTCCGTGTAGAAGCGGCGTGACGCTTCCAGCGAAGTGGTACGGACCGAGAAATGGGCCAGCTTGCTGATCGGCATGGAAGTCTCCAGGTACGCCACAAGTTATCGATAGATAAATAGTAGGTGACGTTTTGACGAACTGCAAGCCGTCTTGCTCGGGTTAGGGGCATGTTCGCGGCGCTGTCTCAACCGCTGCGACCGGCCGTCAGCACCGCCGCTGGCCCAGGATTGGCGCCGGTTCCTTGCTGCAATCGGAACAGGGCGAATGAGCAGCCATGGCGTTACGGGGGGCCGCACCCGTGCCGTCGATGCGTGCGCGTGGCCTTGTGGTCACCCTGGCGGGCTGACCCGCTTCACCCCGATGACGGGCGTCTGCTCAACATGGCTACAACGATCGGGACAGCACGGGCATTCCTTGCGCTGGCGATTGGCTGTGCGCCGTTGGGCAGCTCGGCGCCATCGCCGCTTTATCGGAGCTACCAGTCTCGCTGGCAGTTCTCCGCCACAACGCCGACGGCGTTGCTCACGGCCTATGCCGTGGGCGTGCTGGTGTCGCTGATGATCATGGGTCGTGTATCGGATCGCCATGCGGACCGTCGCGTTGCGTCGCGATCGCGACGGCGCTGGTCGTGGTGTTGTCGGGTTCTTTGGTCTTTGCGTGGGCATCGAGCCTGACGGGCCTGTTCGGCGGGCGGCTTTTCACCGGGCTCGGCAGTGGTGCGCTGAGTGGCGTGTACAGGGCAGCCTTGCGCAGGCCGCGTGCGGCCATGATCGCGACGCTGGCGTTCACCAGCGGAGCCGCACTCGGGCCGTTGACCGCGGCGGCTGCCCACGGGCTTTCCGGGACCCACGACGTCGCACAAGGGCTCCTTGAAGTGTTTGGCAAGGAGTGCCATTTCCTCCGGTGACCAAGCGGCTACGCCGACTGCTCTGCGGTGAGCCTGTACCTCGCTGATTCCCAGAACCTCGGTGATTGTGGAGGCGTGCTTGTGCAGGGGGAGGTGGTGGCGCCCCAGCAACTGATTGATGCAGCGCGCTGCCAGGAAATGCGGTGCGTCCGATATGGGAGGCAACGACTTTGCAGGTGCGGCCCTACTGGCTTGCTGGAGCCAGCCCGGTGGAATGGAAGAAGCCTGCCGCCTGCAGGTTGCGCTCGGAGATGTCCAGAATGCGGGCGGTGGTCTCGCTGCGATGGTGGGCGAGGTAGGAAAAGTAATACGGAACCAGCGGCAGCTCAGGTTTGGGTCTGAGCACCTTGACCGCATTGGCGGCGACGTACGGTCTCGCGATGGAGGCCGGCAGCACCGCGATGGCGTGCCCTGATACGACCAGCGAGACCATGAGCGACAGCGAGTTGCACGCGCTGTAGTCCTCGAAGGCGTAGCCGTCCGACGCGAGCCATCGCGACGCGGATGCGTGCAGGGTCGAGGGTGGCGCATTGGACACGATGCGATGGCTCAACGCATGGGCTGGCAGGAAAGCCTCGCCATCGGGCACCATCAGGTCCAGGGACGCCACCCACTGGTGTTCGGTGAAGCCGATGAACTGGCTCGTCACATCCGGTTGGCTGCTCTGCCCGGTGTGCAGCGCCACGTCGAGCTCGTGATGGTTGATTTTCTCCAGCAACTGGGCCCCGCCGCCGACCGTGAGATCGACCCTCAGGGCGGGGTAGCAGTCCTTGAGGTCCTTGAGGATCTGCGGCATGCCCACCGTGGCGCAGGACTCGTCCACACCGATGCGGATCAGGCCGGTGATGGTGCGCCGCAGATCCAGCCGTGCCATCTCCTGCGCGGAGGACATGACGCGCTCCGCATACACCAGCACGTTGCGGCCCAGCTCGGTGACTGCAAGGCGCTGGTGCTGCCGCTCGAACAGCTGGATGCCCAGCTCCTCTTCCAGGTCGCGAATGCGATGGGACACCGCCGGCTGCGTCAGGTGGAGGTGTCGTGCCGCCGCGTGCACCGTGCCCAGGCGGGCGGTCCACACGAAGGCCGCCAATTGGTGCAGGGTAAAGCGCATTGATAAAAAATCCGAATCAACGATGCGCAAAATTTATCAATATCCGTGAAGGCGCCACCTTCCTACCATTTCTTCCATTCAACGAGGGCGATGTACCAAATGAATGGAATTGAACTGGGTACCCTGCCGGCGCCATGCGACCCGGCACTTCTTGCGACGCTTTGCGAGGCCGAGCCCGCGACGATCGGGCATTTCCATGACCTCGGCTTCCTGCACCGGCGCGTCCGCGCGATGGCCGGGACAAGGCGAACCGCTGGCGTGGCCGTTACCGTGCGTTGTGAAGGCAACGATGGCTCCATCCTCCACCACGCACTCGGGCAGTTGCGGCCCGGGGACTTCCTGGTTGTTGACCGTGCGGGCGACGACGTCGTGGCCTGCCTGGGCGGTGCGAGCGCCCTGGCCGCGCAGCTGCGCGGCGCTGCGGGTGTGGTGGTGGATGGCTGCGTCACCGACATCGACGAGCTGCGCCAGATCGGCCTGCCGGTCTGGGCCTGCGGCCTGAGTGCGCGCACCACCCGAAGCAGCGGCGCGGCGGGCAGCTTCTGCCGGCCGGTGCAGTGCGGCGGCGTGCAGGTGAGCGCGGGTGACTTGGTGCTGGCGGACGAAAACGGCATCCTGGTCATGTCCGCGCACGAGGCGCAAGGCCTGGCCGAGCGGGCCATCGAGATGCAGCGCGCCGAGCAGACGACCCTCGGGCGGCTGCGCGCGGGAGAGAGCTACCCGGCCATCCTGGGCACCACGCTGCGAGTCGAAGAGGTGTTGGCATGAGCCCGAAGAAGATGCAAACCTTGCCCGCGGCGTTCCCGCCGATCGCCGAGCTGGCGCGCGCCCTGCGCTCGGGGGAAACCACGTCCACGGCCCTGACGCGCGAGTGCCTGAACCGCATCGCGGCGCATGACGGCCGCTTCCACAGCTTCATCGAGGTCTACGCGGCGCAGGCCCTCGCCGCCGCCGCCCAGGGCGACCAGGAAATTGCCGCAGGCCGCTGGCGCGGCCCGCTGCATGGAATTCCCGTGGCCCTCAAGGACCTGATCGACGTGCAAGGCCGGCCCACCACGGCCGGATCGCCGCTGCTGCAGGCGAACGTCGCCGGTGAAGACGCTGAGATCGTGACGCGCATCCGTGCCGCGGGCGGCATCGTCATCGGCAAGACGCACATGGTGCAGTTTGCGCTGGGGGCCTGGGGCACCAACGCGCACATGGGCACGCCGCGCAACCCGGCCGGCTGCGCGGACGACACCCTGGTGCCCGGCGGCTCCAGCAGCGGATCGGCCGTGGCCGTGGCGGCCCATCTCGTGCCTTGGGCGGTCGGGTCGGACACGGGCGGGTCCGTGCGCGTGCCCGCGGCCTTCTGCGCCATCGTGGGCTTCAAGCCGACCATCGACGCGTTGCCGCGCAAGGGCGTGTACGCGCTCAGCGACACGCTGGACAGCCTCGGGGTGCTGGTGTCGTCGGTGGACGACGCGTTGCAGTGCGCGTTGGGGCTGCACCTGGACGTTGCCGCGTTCGAGCCGGCGGGCATGCGCATCGGTGTCCTGGCAGACGACGAGCTGGCGCCGCTGGAGCCCGCCGTGGCGCAATGCCTCGCGCGCAACCTGCGCGTCCTGGAGAGCGCGGGCTTCACGCTGGTGCCCTTCAGGTTCCCCGCAGCGCTGGCCGCCTTCAAGTCAGTGACCAACGCCATCATGATCGCGGAAGGGGCCGCGGTGAACGACCGCTTCCTGGACGACCCCGCGTTGCCTATTGATCCGTCAGTGCGGCCGCGCCTGATCGATGCCAGGTCCACCACGGTGGTCGAGTACCTGAAGGCCCAGGACACTGCGGTCCGCTGGCAGCAGCAGTTCGCCCGGGAGATGGAACGGCTGGAGCTGGGCGCCATCGCGATGCCCGTGACCGCCGCCCCTGCACCGCGGATCGAGGACGTGGACCACAACCTGGCACCGGTGCATTTCACGCGCCCGGTCAACCTGCTCGCCCTGTGCGGCATCTCGGTGCCGGCGGGAGAGGACGAGCGTGGCCGCCCGATCGGACTGCAGCTGGTTGGCCGGGCCGGCCAGGACTTCGCGCTGCTGGATGTGGCCGCACAGGTCGAGGCTGCGCTGTGCGCCAGCCTCGATGCCACGCCGATCTGCGCTTGATGCAAACAGGAGCAACGACCATGCTGAAGAAAGCGCTCATCGTGCTGCTGGCTTGTGGCTCGCAGCTTGCACTGGCCCAGGACTATCCCAGCAAGCCGGTGAAGCTCGTCGTACCGTTTCCGCCGGGCGGCAGCGTGGACATGGTGGCACGGCTGGTGGGCAAGAGCCTGCAGGACTCGCTCAAGCAACCTTTCCTAGTTGAGAACAAGCCGGGAGCCTCGGGCAACATCGGTGCGGCCTTCGTTGCCAACTCGGCACCCGACGGCTACACGCTGCTCGTGGGCAGTGCCGGGGTGTTCGCAGCCAACCAGTACCTCTACGCCAACCCGCCCATCGATCCGCAAAAGGCCTTCGCACCCATCATGCGGATCGTGGACCAGCCCAACATCCTGGTGGTGAGCCCGCAGTCGCCGGCGCACAGCGTCAAGGAACTGGTCGCGATGGCCAAGGCGCAGCCGGGCAAGGTGAGCTTCGGCAGCGCCAGCGTGGGATCGGCCCAGCACTTCTCGACCGAGATATTCATGCAGCAGGCCGGCGTTGAGATGCTGCACGTGCCGTACAAGGGCGGCGCCCCTGCGCTCAATGACCTCATGGGCGGACAGATCGACATGCTGTTCGACACCTCTCCCACCGCGCTGCCCTACGTCAAGAGCGGCAAGCTGCGCGCGCTCGCCATCACGAGCAGCCAGCGCTCGCCGCTCCTGCCGGACGTGCCCACCATGAAGGAAGCCGGCTTTCCCGCCTTCGAGGTGGTGACGTGGACGGGTATCGCTGCGCCGGCCGGGACACCGAAGCCGGTCATCGACAAGATCAGTGCCGCCATCCGCACGGCGCTGAACGGCAACCTCAGCCGCCAACTCGCCGAAACCTCGCTCATTCCCGTGGGCGATTCGCCCGAGGCCTTCCGCGAGTTCATCCGCAAGGACGCCCAGGGCTACGAAGCGCTGGTCAAGTCGGCACACATCACGCCGCAGTAGGCGGCAAGCCCCTTCCTCCCTGCGTCGCCCCTTCAACCGGGGCGCGATCACTCCTGCCTGACTGGATGCACATGAAGACCGTACTGCTCTCCCTTTTCTCGGCTGCATCGCTGCTGGCGTGCGGCGCAGCGCATGCCGGCGACTACCCGGACCGGTTCGTCCGGATCGTGGTGCCCTATCCGGCGGGCGGCGCGTCCGATGCGGTTGCGCGCATGGTGGGCCAGCGGCTCGGGCAGCGCCTGAAGCAGCCGGTCGTGGTGGAAAACAAACCGGGGGCCACCGAGCAGATCGGGGCCAGCTACGTCGCCAAGTCGGCACCCGACGGCTACACGCTGCTGCTGGCCTCGACCGCGGGGCTGTCCGTCAATCCCACGCTCTACAAGGGTCGGCTGCCCTACGACCCGGAGAAGGACTTCGCGCCGATCGCCATGGTCGTGACGCTGCCCAGCGTGGTCATGGTCAACCCCAGCCTGCCCGTGAACTCCTTCAACGAGCTGCGGGCCTACATCAAGGCGTCGCCGTTGCCGATGAGCTACGCGTCGAGTGGCGCGGGCAATCCCAGCCATCTGGGCATGGAGCTCTTCAAGCGGGTGGCGGGCGTGGAGCTCACGCACGTTCCCTACAAGGGCGGCGCGCCGGCGCTCCAGGACGTGATGTCCGGCCAGGTCCCGGTGATGATGGCGATCGGCCCGGAGTCCATGCCCATGGCTAGGGCCGGCAAGCTCAAAGCGCTGGCGATCACCACGGCCAGGCCTTCACCCGCCTATCCAGGGCTGCCCACCGTGTCGGAGAGCAACGGCTTCGCCGGGTTCGAACTGGTGCACTGGTTCGGCCTGCTGGCGCCGGCGCACACGCCGGACGCGGTGGTTTCCATGCTCAACAAGAACGTCAACGAGATCCTGCGCGATCCGGAGATGAAGGCCAAGCTGGTGGAGATGGGCCTGGAGATCGAGGGCGGAACGCCCCAGAAGCTCGCCGACACGATGAGGCGGGACCGCCTGAAATGGGAAAAGGTCATCGCGGACGCCAACATCCGGCTCGACTGATGGGCCGCACACCGGATTCGCACGCTGGAAGGGAGACGCACATGGTATTTGGTGGAACGGGCATCCTGATGTCCTCGATGCAGGTCCTCGCGGAAGAGGCGGACGATTTCAACCTGTGGTTCGACACGGAGCACCTGCCCGAGCGCGTCGCGATCCCGGGCTTCCTGGAGGCACGGCGCTACGAGTCACTCGGCGCGCCGGTGCGGTACCTGCAGATCTACAACGCCGTGGATTTCGAGGCCCTGGACAGCGCGCCGTACCGTGCAGCGCTGGCCAACCAGACGGCCTGGTCCCTCCATCACATCACCCGGTTCATCGAACCGACCCGGGTTGTCGGACGCCTGGTGCACAGCCGTGGCCAGGCGCGCGGTGGCGCCGTTGCGCTGGTTCGGTTGCGCCCGAAGGAAGGCGCGCGGATGGTGCCCAGCCTCGAGCCCTACCTGCGATGGCTCGACATGCCTGGCGTGCTCGGCGTTCATTTCGTGGAAGGGGATCCGGAACTGTCCAAACCGGTGACGGTCATGGGCCCTCATCCCGGCAGCGGTGACGACTACATCATCTTCGAGTGTGCAGGCGCCGACGTGGCCCTGCGCGTCGTCGACCAGATGGAGCAGCCCAGCAGCAGCTATGGTGGGCTGGTGGAGGCCACGGCGTACCGCTTGCGCCTGGACCTGACAGCCGACGCTCTCGCTCGAAGGAAGCAGGGACCGGGAAGGTCCCAGTCGAGGTTCGGATAGGCCAGGACCGCGGAGAACCGAGGCTGGTGTGGCGCTGGAATCCGCCATCGACTGGCGTGTGGATGCATGCCCCGATTCCGCGGACGATAGATGCACGTGAACTCGGAGCCTTCAAGGGCCTGATGCAACTCGTTGAAGTTGGCGTCAAACGCCAGGCGCGGCGTCCGGCAAGCGAAAAGCGGTCGCGCCAGGGTTGCCGGCGGGGCGAGTGCTCCACCGCGCAGGAAGCAACGCCTGCCTTGGCAGCCCGCGGGCATTCCTTGGACAAGGCTCCTGAGGTGCAGCCTTGGCCTTTCCGATGCCTAACGGCTGCAGGCGATGGGCTGCTGCGGCTCGCCACCACCGCAACGGCCCGGTGCGCACCAGGCGTCCTTGGATGCCCCTTACGACCGGGACAGTGGCCGCGCGAGCCGCAGCCACCCGGCCTCGTGTGCCCGCCGCAGGGTGCTTGCCACGAACTCCTGCTGTGGCGCCGTGAGCTCGACATCGGCACGGATAGCGTTCACCGGGCACTCCGGTACGCACATGGCGCAGTCGATGCACTCGCTGGGCTCGATGGCCAGCACGTTCGGCCCTTCCAGGAAACAGCCCATCGGGCATGGCGCCACGCAGGCGGTGTCCTTGCAGCCGACACAGGCCTCAGTCACGGCGAAGGTCATGGCAGCTCCCTTGCGAGCTGTACCGGCCGCATTTGCACGGATGCCATGCCTGCCGCGAGCATCAACAAGCGCCTGGCCAGGCGCCAGGCGGGCTTGGACGAGGAAGGGCAGGGGGTCTGGGCATGCGGCTGGTCTTGCATGTCCGGGGCTCCTTGGAAGCAGTGAGAGGCTTCCGGATTGTTCCAGAGGGCCCTGCGACCTGCGGACGCCCTGGCCCAGCGCTGGTCTTCTGTCTGTCGCCATGACCCTGCGCTGGCCCGAAGACGTCGCTGCGCGGATGCGCCCTTCCCCAGTCGATCACGCTTCTGGCATACTGTGTTTATATACAGATGATGATGAAAATCATGAACGCCGAAACGCCAGACGCTGTGCATGAGGACCGGCTGTGGATTGACAACGGCTGGACGGCCAAGGTCATCAAGAACGAGGACGACGACGGCTGGGCGGTGGCGATGACGCGCCACGGCGAGTCGGAGCCGGCGCTGGTGGGCCCGTGGACCATGGGCCGCGACAAGAAGA
>JAEYPG010000616.1 GCA_023410975.1 Pseudomonadota bacterium | reverse complement strand
ATCCTGCGCATTCCGGGCATCTACGCGGTGGGCCGCCCCGGCGGGCATCCGGCCGAGCGGCTCAAGCGCGGCAGCCCGGTGCTGCGCGCGGAGGACGACGTCTATACGAACCACATCCACGCCGACGACCTGGCGCGCGCCTGTGCCGCGGCGCTGCACCGCGGCGCGCCGCAGCGCGTGCTGCACGCCAGCGACGACACCGAGCTGCGCATGGGCGACTACTTCGACCTCGCGGCCGAGCTCTGCGGCCTGCCTCGGCCACCGCGCATCTCGTGGCAGGAGGCACGGCAACAGCTTTCGCCGCTGCAGCTGAGCTTCATGGGCGAATCGCGGCGCCTGGACAACCGGCGCCTGAAGCGCGAGCTGCGGCTGCGGCTGCGCTACCCCACGGTGCGCGAGGGTCTGTTGCCGTCGCCGCCGCCGCCGCCGCCGCCGCCGCCGCCGCTGGAGACGTAGTCCGTCGCGCTCAGATGCCTTCGGCCTTGCTCAGGGTGGTCATGCGGTCCACGCTGTGCACGGTGAAGCGTCGCGGCTGGCCGTCGCGGCGGACGTCCAGCGTCACCTCGCGCTCGGCCTGTCCGCCGCTCCACAGCTGTTTCCACAACTGTTCCAGCGACTGCACGTTGGCGCCGTCGATGCGCTCGATGCGGTCGCCCGGCTGCAGGCCAGCGACCTCGGCAGGGCTTTCGTTGTTGACGCGCAGCACTTGCACCTGCCCGTCGCGTTCCATGCAGTTCAGGCCCAGCCAGGCACGGCGGCTGGCGGCCGAGCTGCCACGGCTGCGCAGCTCGGCCAGGATGGGCTTGAGCAGTTCCACCGGCACGAACATGTTGCCCGGCATCCGCGTGGCGTCGTCGCCGCCCAGCGCATTGGCCACCAGCAGCGAGCCCACGCCCAGCAGCTCGCCCTCGGCGTTGAACAGCGCCGCGCCGCTGTGGTCGGCACGCGGCGGGACGGTGAAGACGGCTTGGTCGATCTGGTACTCCCAGTAGCCGGAGAAGGGCCGGCGCGAGATCACCTGGGCCAGGCTCACGGCGCCGCTGTCGCCGCCGCTGACGATCATGATGGGCTCGCCGTCGCGCAGCACGGTGCTGTCGCCCAGGGGCGCTGGCGTGAGCGGCAGCGGCGTGAGCGCCTGCACCAGGCCGAAGCCGGTGGCCACGTCATAGGCCACCACGCGTGCGGGCAGGCGGCGCTGGTCATCGAGCACCAGCTGCACCTGCTCGGCCTCGACGATGAGGTAGCCGATGGTCAGCACCAGCCCGTTGTCGTCGATCACCACGCCGGAACCTTGGCGCTCGCGGCCCACGGAGTCGTTGGAACGCGCGTTGGACAGCGCCAGCACTTCCACGCCCAGCACCGCGTCGCTGGCGCGGCGCAGCGCCAGCATGCGCTCCTGCTCGGACATGCCGCCTTCGGTGGTGGAGGCGGCCGGCGGCTGCGCGGCGGCGTCAGGAGGTGGCGCCTCCTGCGCCTGCGCCAGCGTCCACACCCCGGCGCTGGCCAGCGCTGCCAGCATCGTCAGACACCATCGCAGCCGCGGTGCGGACAGCAGGTGGCGCAAGCGGCTGCGCGGCCGGGGGGACAGCAAGGAGGTCATGGCGCGCTCCCGGTAGGGGACTGCCTGAGCTCAGGCAAGGCGCATGCCAATTCCCAGGTGTTTCCAGGCGGCGCGGACGTGGAGCCCTCACGAGGCGCGGATGCCCGGGCAGGCCTGCGGCGACGGTGTGAGGGCTAGAAGGCGGTGGCAGCAGCCGTGGCGGCTGCCGTCACGAGGCGATCTCAGCGGCGGCGGCCGAAGGGCGCCTGGCCGCGCCAGTAGCGGATCATCAGGAAGCCGCCGAGCATGCCGCCGAGGTGGGCAAAGTGGGCGATGCCACTGCCGCCCTGCAGCCCCAGCAGCAGCTCCAGCCCGCCGAACACCGCGACGAAGACCTTGGCCTTCATCGGGATGGGCGGGAACAGCGGAATGATGGTGCGGTTGGGGAACATCATCCCGAAGGCCAGCAGCAGCCCGAACAGCGCACCGGAGGCGCCCACGGTGGGCGTCATCGAGCCGATGAGCTGCGTGAACACCAGCTGCGCCGCGGCGGCGGCCAGCACGCTGGCGACGAGGAACTGCAGGTAGCGGCGGCTGCCCCACAGGCGCTCGATCTCGCTGCCGAACATCCACAGCCCCAGCATGTTGAAGAACAGGTGCACGACGCCGCCGTGCAGGAACGCGTAGGTCACCACCTGCCAGGGCCAGAACTGGCCGCTGCCCAGCGGCCACAGCGCCAGCAGCAGGTCCAGGAAGGCGAAGGGCAGCAGCAACTGGACGCAGAACATTCCCACGCAGGCCAGCATGAACGCTTTGGTGATGGGCGGCATCGGAGGCATGGCGGTGCGGCAGCAGGTGTGCCGGGCGTCAGGGGCGGGGGAAGGCCGCGGGCCGGACCGGCGCGCAGCCGGGACGGTGTGCCGGCAGCCGGCGAAAGCGGCGTTGCTGTCGCAACCATGCGTGGTGCCCGGGGCCGGACTCGAACCGGCACGCCTTGCGGCGGGGGATTTTGAATCCCCTGCGTCTACCGATTTCGCCACCCGGGCCGTGGGTGCGAAGCAGCGCTCGCGTACTGGACGGGATTATGTCATGCGCGCCGGCATGCTCCGGGGTCGGCTGCGACAATGGCGCACAAACGCATCCATTGCCTGCTCCATGCCCACGTACAAGACCCTCGAAGAGTTCATCGGCGAGACGCCGCTGGTGCGGCTGCAACGCCTCGAAGGCGCGATGCTCGCCGAGCGCAACAACGTGCTGCTTGGCAAGCTCGAAGGCAACAACCCTGCCGGCTCGGTCAAGGACCGCCCGGCCATCAGCATGATCCGCCGCGCCGAGGAGCGCGGACAGATCAAGCCCGGTGACACGCTCATCGAGGCCACCTCGGGCAACACCGGCATCGCGCTGGCCATGGCCGCGGCCATCCGCGGCTACCGCATGCTGCTGATCATGCCGGAGGACCTTTCGGTGGAGCGCGCACAGACCATGAAGGCGTTCGGCGCCGAGCTCGTGCTCACGCCGCGCAGCGGCGGCATGGAGTACGCGCGCGACCTGGCCGAGCAGATGCAGCGCGACGGCAAGGGCCTGGTGCTGGACCAGTTCGCCAACCCCGACAACCCGCGCGTCCACTACGAGACCACCGGCCCCGAGATCTGGCGCGACACCGAGGGGCGCGTCACGCACTTCGTCAGCGCCATGGGTACCACCGGCACCATCACCGGCGTGAGCCGCTTCCTCAAGGAGCAGAACCCGGCGGTACGCATCGTCGGCGCGCAGCCTTCGGAAGGCTCGCGCATTCCGGGCATCCGCAAGTGGCCCGAGGCCTACCTGCCCAAGATCTACGATCCTTCGGCCGTGGACGAGCTGGTGCACGTGAGCCAGGCCGACGCGGAAGACATGGCGCGGCGCCTGGCACGCGAGGAGGGCCTGTTCGCCGGCATCTCGGCCGCCGGTGCCTGCTGGGCAGCGCTGCAGATCGCGCGCACGGTGCGCGACGCCACCATCGTCTTCGTCGTCTGCGACCGCGGCGACCGCTATCTCTCCACCGGCGTCTTCCCCGCCTGACACCTCTTCCGCCAGAGCGACTCCCATGCAAGTGGACAAGGAAATCGACACCCGCGGGTTGAACTGCCCGCTGCCCATCCTCAAGGCCAAGAAGGCGCTGGCCGAGATCGGCAGCGGCCAAGTGCTCAAGGTGGTCGCCACCGACCCGGGCTCGGTACGGGACTTCCAGGCCTTCGCGCGTCAGACCGGCCACGAGCTGGTGGAACAGAGCAGCAGCGGCGACGAGTTCGTGCACTGCCCGCGCAAGCGATAGCTGAAAGC
>JAEYPG010000615.1 GCA_023410975.1 Pseudomonadota bacterium | reverse complement strand
CAGACCCGGGAACTTGAAGGCCGGCCGGTAGCCCTCCTTGAAGCCGAGGATCTCCGTGTAGAAGCGGCGTGACGCTTCCAGCGAAGTGGTACGGACCGAGAAATGGGCCAGCTTGCTGATCGGCATGTAAGTCTCCAGGTACGCCACAAGTTATCGATAGATAAATAGTAGACGACCCTTTCGCGATCCGCAAGCCCGCCCGCACGCCGCAGGGCATGCGGGCGGCGCTTTATTCCAGTTCTTCATTGGCACAGCAAGAAGACCGTTCGGGCTGAGCTTGTCGAAGCCCTCGGCACAGCCGGCCCACAGGCCCTTCGACAGGCTCAGGGCGAACGGTGATCTTTCGCTTCGGGCTTGAACTTGTAATCAGCCCCCGCGCGCGGCCTTGAGCACCGCCGGCACGCCCAGGAAGAAGGCATCGACGCGCTGGTCGATCAGTCGGTCCAGGTTCCTGGGTGTGGGCTGGTCGTAGACCCACTTGCGCACGCCGATGTAGAAGACGCTGGAGTGCATGGCCCACACCAGTTCGACCTCCTCCTCTTCCTCCGTCGCGTCGCGGGGATCGGGAATGCCGAACTCCTGCCGCAGCTCCCGCGCGATGACGAGGAAATGCCGCTCGCGCAGGCGCGCCAGGTACTTCTGGTTGATGCCGCCGCGGCTCAGGCCCGCGTGGATGAAGATGCGCACCCACTCGCTGCGCAGCACGAAGCGGGCGTAGTCCTTGAGGTAGCGCTGCAGCCGCTCGCGCAGCGACACCGAGCGGTCCGCCAGCCACTCCTCCCACTCCGAGTTCCAGCGCCGCACGAACACTTCCTCGTAGACGCGGTCCACCAGCGCTTCCTTGGTCGGGAAGTAGCGGTAGAGCAGCGGCTGCGTCACGTCCAGCTCGCGCGCCAGGTCGCGCGTGCTCGCCTCGAAGCCGTGCCGGGCGAAGAAGGCGATTGCCGCCTGGACGATCTGGTGCTCCCGATCCTCGGGCGCCAGCCGCCGGCGCGGCGCGGGCGCGTCCGCCGGGATGTCGCCGCCGCGGTTCCTCTGCTTTTCCTGTGCCATGTCCACCTCGGGTTTTCCTGAGTCTATTTATCAATTGACAATTTACGCTCTACCCACGAAAGTTATCGAACGATAAACAGCGTCGTAGTCCCTTTCACCGGTACCGGCCATGGGCGGCCAGCGCGCATCGCCGCCGCCGCCAGTCCGCCAGCCGCCGCAGCCCAGCTGGCGGCGGCCGGGTCCAGAACCCCGGCCGATGCCCGTCCCTTCATCGACCACCACGGAGCCCCAGCCATGTCCGACATGCCCGCCACGACGATCCCGTATTCCCCGGAAGTGCCCACGCACGGCCTCTTCATTGATGGCGCCTTCCGCCCCGCGCGGGCCGGCGCGACCATGCCCGTGGCCGCGCCGGGCACCGGCCAGGTCATCGCCCACGTGGCGGACGCGGATGCCGGCGACGTCAACGAGGCCGTGGCGAGCGCCCGCCGCGCCTTCGAGGCGCCGGAGTGGCGGCGCATGTCGGTGCGCACCCGGGCCCGGCTCATCAACAAGCTCGCCGACGTGATGGAGGCGAACATGGAGACGCTCTACCAGCTGGAGACGCTGAACAACGGCCGCCCGCTGCGGGAGACGCGCGCGCAGCTGGCACGGGTGCCGGACCTGTTCCGCTACAACGCCGCGCTGGCGATGGCCCGGCGCGATGCCGTCATCCCGGTCGAGGGTGACTACCACGCCTTCACGAACCGCACGCCGGTGGGCGTCGTGGCCAACATCGCGCCCTTCAACCACCCGCTGCTGATCGCCTCGCGCAACCTTGCGCCCACCTTTGCTTCGGGCTGCACGACAGTGGTCAAGCCCTCCGAGCTGACGCCGCTGACCACGCTCACGCTGGCGAAGCTGTTCGCGGAGGCCGGGCTGCCGCCGGGCGTCTTCAACGTCGTCACGGGCCTGGGCGCGGCGGCCGGCAAGGCGCTGTCCGAGCATCCCGGCATCAACAAGCTGGTGCTCACGGGCGGCACGGAGGCGGGCCGCAGCGCCGGCGCCTCCGCGGCGCGCAACTTCGCCCGCCAGACGCTGGAGCTGGGCGGCAAGACGCCGGTGATCGTCTTCGACGACTACGACGTGGACCAGGCCGTGAACTACGCCGCCTTCGGCGCCTTCGTCGGCGCCGGGCAGACCTGCGTCTGCGCGGCCCGGCACATCGTGCACCGGCGCGTCTACGACGAGTTCGTCTCCAAGCTGGCGCGCAAGGCCGACTCGTTGGTGGTTGGCGACCCCTTCGACCCGCGCACGCAGATGGGCCCTGTCATCTCGCAGCGCCAGCGCCAGCGCGTGCTCGACTACGTGCAGATCGGCCTGTCCGAGGGCGCGAGCCTGGTGGCCGGCGGACACGTGCCCGAAGCGCTGCGCAATTCCGGCGGCTTCTATGTGCGCCCGACCGTGTTCGCCGACGTGCGCCCCGACATGCGCGTGGCGCGGGAGGAGGTGTTCGGCCCCTTCACGGTCGTCATTCCCTTCGACACCGAGGAGGAGGCGCTGGCCATCGCCAACGGCTCCGAGTACGGGCTGGCCGCCGCCGTGCGTACGGGAGACGTCGCCCGCGCGCACCGCATCGCGCGGGACCTGGAAGCCGGCATCGTCTGGGTCAACGACCACCACCGCGTGGACGCGGCCTCGCCCTGGGGCGGCGTGAAGCTCTCGGGCATCGGCCGCGAGTTCGGCCAGGAAGCCTTCGACGGCTACTTCGACACCAAGGCCGTGATGGTCAACATGGGCAACGCCGCCTTCGACTGGTTCGATGCCGCGCAGTCCGACGCCCGCCTGAACTAGGGCCACCGCGCTTCGCCACCCCCATCCAAGCAACACGTTGAAGGAGACATCCGCCATGTCCACTCGACCTTCCCTCCATGGCGCCCGGCGCCTGCTGGTGCTCGGCCTGCTCGGCATCTTTGGCGCGGCCGGCGTCGGCGCGCAGACCGACCAGGACAGCCGCAACGGCCTGCGCATCCTGGTGCCCTTCGGGCCCGGGACGCCGCTGGACGTCATCGCGCGCGACATCGCGCAGGAGCTGCGCGGCGTACTGAACCAGCAGCTCCTCGTGGAGAACAAGCCCGGCGCCGCCGGCATGATCGGCGGCGCGGAACTGGCCCGGACGCCTGCGACTGCGACGACCTTCATGCTGACCACGCACAACACCGTGGTCATCAATCCGCACCTGTACCGCAACATCAGCTACGACCCGCTGAAGGATTTCACTCCGGTGGGGCTGGTGGGCATCGGCGGCTACGTGCTGGTGGCGCCGCCCTCGTCGCCGTTCAGGAACCTCGACCAGTACCTGGCCGCGGCCCGTGCCGAGCCGGGCAAGGTCTCCTTCGCCTCGCTGGGCACCGGCAGCGGACCGCACCTGTGCGGCGAGATGCTGATGGCCCACACCAAGGTCAAGCTGGTCCACGTGCCCTACACCACCGGCAGCATCACCAACGTGGTCGGCGGCCAGGTCGACTCCTCGTGGGAGCCCTACGCGACGGCCGCACCGTTCCTCAAGAACGGCAAGCTGACGGCCCTGGGCGCGAGCACCAAGTACCGCCCGGCCATCTTCCCGCCCAACGTGCCCTTGCTGCCCGAGGCCGTGCCCGGCTACGAGTGCACGAGCTGGATCGGGCTGTTCGCGTCCGCCAAGGCGCCGGAGGCGACCGTGCGCCGCATGGCCGAGGCGCTGGCCCGTGTCGTGCAGATGCCGGCCTTCCAGGAGCGGCTCAACACCAACGGCTTCCTGGCCAAGCCCGGCTCGCCCAAGGAGCTGCAGGAGCTGATCGCCGCGGACTACCGCACCTGGGGCAAGGTGATCCAGGACGCCGCGCTCAAGCTCCAGTAGGCCGTCACCGGCCGCTCCCGCGCAGCCTTTCATCCCAGTTCTGTTTCGAGAGTGAAGTAAATCCCGTTCGGGCTGAGCCTGTCGAAGCCCCCGGCGCAGCCGGCCCACAGGCCCTTCGACAGGCTCAGGGCGAACGGTGATCTTTCACTGACGACTTGGACTTGGAATCAGCGCGTCCATGCGCCGCATGGACGCCTCCACCGAACCGAAGAAAGGCCACGGCCATGCTCTTCACCTGCTCTCCGAACTGCCGCGACCCTCGCCATCGGCACCAGGGCGTCCTGCCTTCCCTGGCGGCCTCCGACGCCGGGCGGCCGGCATCGCGGGCCTCTTCACCGGCTGCCGGGCAGCGCGGCGGCGGCAACGCCGCGGCGGCGCCGGACGGGCTGACCATCGACGTGCATTGCCACTATCTCAACACCCGGGTGGCCGCCAAGGCCGCGGCGCTGGAGCCGGCCAGGTACGACCCGAGCACGATCTTCGCCAACGACCTGACCCGCGCCACCAACGCCCGGCAGATGGCGGACCGGGCCGCGCAGCTCAGCGACATCCCGCGCCGCCTCGCGGACATGGACCGCATGGGCATCGACCTCCAGGTCGTCAGCCCGGCCCCGTTCCAGTACTACTACTTCTCCGATCCGGCCACCGGCGGCGCCCTGGCCCGGGAGGTGAACGAAGGCATGCAGGCGCTGGTGGCCGGTACGCCGGACCGCTTCGCGGCGCTGGGCACGGTGCCGTTGCAAGACTGTGAGCTCGCGATGCGCGAGCTGGAACACGGCATGACGCGGCTGGGCCTGCGCGGCGTGGAGATCGGTACCAACGTCAACGGTTTGAACCTGACCGATCCGCGGCTGGGACTGGAGCGCTTCTTCGCGCTGGCCAACGAGCTGGAGGCGGTGGTGTTCCTGCATCCCGTGGGCTTCACCCAGGCCGAGCGGCTGACGGAGCACTACTTCAACAACGTCATCGGCAACCCGATGGACACGACCATCGCCGCCAGCCACCTGATCTTCGACGGCTTCGTGGCGCGCTTCCCGCGCGTGAAGTTCCTGCTGGCGCACGGCGGCGGCTACCTCGCGCACTACTGGGCCCGGATGGACCATGCATGGCGCGCGCGGCCCGACTGCCGCACCGCGATCGACGAGGCGCCGTCGACCTTCCTGCGCAGGATGTTCTTCGACACCGTGGTGTTCGACCCCACCCTGCTGGGCCGGCTGGTGGAGCAGTACGGCGCGGACCACGTGCTGCTCGGGTCCGACTATCCCTACGACATGGGCGACGAGGACCCGGCCGCGCTCGTGGCCGCCGTGGCCGGACTCGCTCCCGCCGAGCGCCGGCTGATCCTGGGCGGCAACGCCGCCCGGCTGTTCGGCCTGCCGGTCGCACGCACCCTGAACTGAAGCCCATACCCGATACCAATCCCTGACTGGAACCGATCATGAGCGCTCTCTTCTCGTCCTACTCCCTTGGCCCGGTCGAGCTTCCGAACCGGATCGTGGTCTCGCCCATGTGCCAGTACATCGCCCGCGACGGCCTGGCCGGCGACTGGCACCTGCAGCACCTGTCGCAGTACGCCCTGTCCGGCGCCGGGCTCGTGATGCTCGAATCCACCGCGGTGGAGCCGCGCGGCCGGATCACCCATGGTTGCCTGGGCCTGTACTCGCCCGAGACCGAGGCGGCGCTGGGATGCGTGATGGCGGTCGCGCGCGGCTTCGCGGCCCCGGGCACCAAGTTCGGCATCCAGCTCGGCCACGCCGGCCGCAAGGCCTCGACCCGGGTGCCCTGGCGCGGCGGTGCCCACCTGTCCGAAGCCGACCCCGACACGGAAGGGCAGCCTTGGCCCGCCGTTGCGCCCTCATCGCTGCCTTTCGGCAGCTGTGCCGTGCCGGAGGCCCTGACGCGCGCGCAGCTCGACGAGATCGAGGCCGCCTACGTGGCGGCGGCGCAGGCCGCGGTGCGCCTGGGCTTCGACGTGGTCGAGATCCATTGCGCCCACGGCTACCTGATGCACCAGTTCCTCTCGCCGCTGTCCAACCGGCGCGAGGACGAGTTCGGCGGCAGCGTGGAGGCGCGGCAGCGCTGGCCGCTGCAGGTCGCTGCCAGCGTCAAGGCCGTGCTGCCGGACCACGTGGCTTTCGGCGCCCGCATCACGGCCAACGAATGGACCGAAGGCGGGCTGGACCTGGACCACGCGGTGGACTTCACCCGCAAGCTCAAGGCGCTGGGTGCCGACTACGTCTGCGTCAGCAGCGGCAGCGTGGACGCCGGCACGCGCATCCCGTTCGCGCCCGGCTTCCAGGTGCCGTTTGCCGCCGCCATCCGGCGCCAGACCGGCATCACGACGCGCGCGGTGGGCGCGATCTCCGAGCCGCTGCAGGCGCAGGAGATCGTGGCGGACGGGCATGCGGACCTGGTGGCGCTGGCGCGCGCGTTCCTGGCCGATCCGCGCTGGGTCTGGCGCGCCGCCGAGGAGCTGGGCGCCAGCACGCACTACCCGCCGCCTTACGAGCGCGCCAAGGGGCTGCGGCACGAAGGGCCGGCGAAGGCCCAGCCCCGCAAGACCGCGCCGGCGAGTGCGTGATACGGGGCCTATGACCTTTTCAAACTCGTCCGCGCTCAGGGCCCTTCAGGCTCCCGGAGAGAAACGAAGCGGCACGCCAGCCCTGGAACCCTTGAGAAGCCACGATCGCCGGTGATGAACGCGTGCGGTGTGCCGGCCTTCAGGCAACCGGCGGCCTGCAGCGCGTCCGGCGTGCGCAGGCCATGGCGGGCGCGCAACGTCGTGGCCAGCTCCACCGTGGCCCGCTCCAGCTCCATCCAGTGCAGGTCGGGAGAAGCGAAGAAACTGTCGTAGCGCGCCAGCAGGGCGGCATCGGCGGCGCGCAAGGGCTTGATGCGGCACTCCAGCCACGACAGGCGGCTCATGGCGATCGTCAGCCGTGGAACCTTCGAGGCCAGCTCACGCAGGCAGTCCTGCACGCGCCGGGCCTGTCCGGCTTCGCCTTCGAGCAGGTAGATCAGCGCGTTGGCATCCAGGAACGCGATCAACGCTCCCACCCGTCGCGCTCTTCATCGATCTGGCGATCGATGTCGGCCGTGCTGCGCTCGCCGCCGGGGGGCTGCGCCAACAGCCAGTCCAGCGCCCCGGGGCCCGCGGCAGCCTGCGCCTCGCCGGCGCGTGCCAGCAGGCGCTGGTAGTCCTGCTCGCTCAGCACCACGGCGGCGGGCCGGTTGCGCTTGAGGATGTGCAGCGGGCCGTGGCGCAAGCCTTCTTCCACGGCCGCCATGCCGCGCCGCTTGAGCTCCAGGGCAGGAAGGGTGTTCATGAGCGCGCTCCGTCGAAGAGGATAAAGTGTACCGTTTCAGGTACTTTTCACCGCCTGCAGTGCCGTCGCCGCGGCGGGACCGGCCTCAGCGCAGCACGGGCTCTGCGCGCAGCCGCTGCGCCGCGAAGTCGACGAAGGCTCGTACTTTGGCCGCCGCCTTGCGTCCGGCCGGGTAGACCAGGTGCACCGGCACGGGCGGCGGCTCGTAGGCCTGCAGCACCACGCGCAATTTGCCTTCCGCCAGCGGCCGGGCCACCTGGTAGGACAGCGCCCGCGTCAGCCCGTGCCCGGCCGCGGCGGCGTCGATCGCCACCTCGCCCAGGTTGGCTATCCATGGCATTTGTGGCTGCACGGTGCAGGAGCCCCCCTCCGGGAGCGAGAAGGTCCAGTCCGTGCCACCCGCGCCCAGTTGCGAGAAGCCGATCGCCCGGTGGCCGGCCAGCGCCTGCGGCGTCGCCGGCTCGCCGTGCGCCTCTAGGTAGGCCGGCGAAGCCACCGTCACCCGGCGCAGGGAGCCCACCTGCACGGCCGTCATGCTGGAGTCCGGCAGGTGCGCGATGCGCAGCGCGACGTCGAAGCCCTCGTCGACCAGGTGCACGATGCGGTCGACGAACAGGGTGCGCACGCTGACCTTCGGGTGCATCTGCAGGAAGTCCAGCACGATCGGCGCGATGTGAAAGCGGCCGAACAGCACCGATGCGGTGATGGACAGCTGCCCCTGCGGCTCCACGTGCGCGCCCCGCGCCGCGGCCTCGGCTTCCTCCAGCTCGGACAGGATGCGCTTGCTGTCCGCCAGGAAGCGCTCGCCCACGTCCGTGAGGCGCACGCTGCGCGTGGTCCGGTGCAGCAGCCGGGCGCCCAGGTGCCGCTCCAGCGCCGCGATGGCACGGGTGACAGCCGGTGCCGACAGGCGCAGCCGGCGCGCGGCGGACGCGAAGCCGCCCTCCTCGGCCACGGCGACGAACACGCGGAGATTCAAGAGATCGCTCATGCCGTCATTTCATTTTCAGCAATGGTGATGTGTCAATGGCAGAGATTCCGTTTGCTGTCTGCAATGAATATCGTGGAGGCCTCTCTTCACTACTTCAAAGGTCGTCCATGAACTCCAGGCAAGTCATCCGGCTGTACGGCCACCCGCTGTCGGGCCACTCCCACCGCGTCCGGCTGTTCCTGTCGCTGTTGCAACTGCCGCACGAAGTCGTGGAGGTGGACTTGCTGCGCGGCGAGCACAAGCGGCCGGAGTTCCTGGCCATGAACCCGCTGGGGCAGGTGCCGGTGATCGAGGACGGCGACCTCACGCTGGCCGACAGCAGCGCGATCCTGGTGTACCTGGCCGCCCGCTATGACCCGAGCGGGCGCTGGCTGCCCAAGGAGCCGGTTGCTCTGGCGCAGGTCCAGCGCTGGCTCAGCATCGCCGCCGGCCAGCTGTTCTCCGGTCCAGGGATGGCGCGTGTGGAAGTGGTGTTCAAGCAGCCCCGCGATCCCCGCCGCTTCGCCGTCGCCCAGCAGCTCTTCACCATGATGGACGCGCACCTCGCGGCGCAGCCCTTCCTGGCGGCCGACGAGCCCACCATCGCCGACCTGGCGCTCTACACCTACACCTCGCACGCGCCCGAAGGCGGCGTGTCGCTGGAGCCCTACGCGCACCTGCGCGCCTGGCTGGAGCGCGTCGAGGCCCTGCCCGGCTTCGTCGGCATGGTGCGCAACCCGCCGGCCGAGCCGCCGGCGGCCTGAGGAGGCAACGCCATGGGCGAGTTCATCCCTAACGTGAGCTGGCCGCACGCCGAGGCGCCCTTCCACGCCGGCGAGCAGGCCCTGCAGGCGCGCGCCGGCGTGCTGGAGCGCATGCAGCAGGTCGGCCGCCGCGTCATCCGCGGCTACATGCCGGAGGAGCACCGCGAGCTGTTCCAGAAGCTGCCCTTCATGCTGCTCGGAGCGCTGGACGCGCAGCAGCGCCCATGGGCCTCGATGCTGGTTGGGGCGCCCGGCTTCGTCAGCGCACCCGACGCTTACAGCCTGCGCATCGGCGCGCTGCCGGACGCGCAGGACGCCCTGGCCGATGCCGTGCTCGCCGGCGCGCAGGTCGGCCTGCTGGGCATCGAGCTGTCCACGCGGCGCCGCAACCGCATGAACGGCCCGGTGGCCGAGCGCGGCGAAGGCCACTTCCTTGTTGGCGTGCAGCAGAGCTTCGGCAACTGCCCGAAGTACATCCAGGTGCGCGAGCTGCGGCTGCAGCCGGAAGCGGCGTCGGGAGAACCGGCGCTCGTGACGGCCGGGCTGCTCCCGCCGGAGGCCGTGGTCTGCGTCGCGCAGGCGGACACCTTCTTCATCGCCACG
Source organism: Pseudomonadota bacterium (assembly GCA_023410975.1). GTDB lineage: Bacteria > Pseudomonadota > Gammaproteobacteria > Burkholderiales > Burkholderiaceae_C > Azohydromonas. The sequence goes on along the minus strand of JAEYPG010000615.1, from coordinate 432 downwards.
GCCTCGGCCGACGCGGGCCAGGCGACAGCGGCTCCCAGCGGCGGCGTGGACGTGTCGCACCGCGGCGGCAAGCCGGGCTTCGTGCGCGTCACGCAGGAGGACGGCCACACCGTGCTGACCTCGCCCGATTTCGTGGGCAATTCCTTCTTCAACACGCTGGGCAACCTGGCGCTGAGCCCGCGCGCCGGCCTGCTGTTCGCGGACTTCGCCCAGGGCCACCTGCTGCAGATCACCGGCGAGGCGCAGGTGCTCTGGGACGGCGAGGAGCTGAAGGCCTTTGCCGGCGCGCAGCGCCTGCTGAAGTTCCGCGTGGACGAGGCGCGCTGGCGGCCAGGGGCGCTGCCGCTGCGTGCCGCGGGCGTGGAGTACGCGCCGCAACTGGCGGCCACGGGCTCGTGGGACGCGGTGGCGGGCGCGGCGACGCGGTGATGC
>JAEYPG010000593.1 GCA_023410975.1 Pseudomonadota bacterium | reverse complement strand
AAGAACGGCAGGCACAGCGACAGCGAGTCGGTCTCGTCGTACAGGCCCGTTGCGAACGCGGCGGTGTCGTTGGACTTGTCCGTGGCGTGGAAACAGTCGGCCAGCGTCATCCAGGGCGTCCGCACCTCGCCGTCCCGGGGAGCCTCGGGGAGCACACGGCCGAGGTAGGCACGCAGCTCTTCGAGCTCCTGCCGGATGTCCTCGTCGTGCAGGAAGGAGCCGGTGCTCATGAGCCCGTCGGCCAGGGCCAGCACATGGCCGGCCTGGGCCAGCGCGCGGCGTTGCGCACGGGCCGGGTACAGCGCTTCCACCAGCGTGCGGCCCACCTTCGCCGCTTGCTTGCGGTCCAGGAGGACCGGTGAAGCGACCGGGTGCTTCAAGTCGACAACCAGGCCCCAGGCTTCCACGCGCGGCGCCAGCGCCTGCCGGCCCAGCCCCACGGAGAGCACCGCGGGCGCGGTACTGCGGCGGGCTCGGGTTTGCGGGGCGGGCTTGTCTTGAGAATCGTCGCTCATGAGGTCTTGGGCAGCTCCCGCGGGCTTGCCGTCCCGCTGCTGCCTTCTGAAGATAGACCCGCACTATCGCACCGCAGCAAGGCAGCGCCGGTGGGCGGTCACCGCAGAGGCCGGGCACGACCACAATCGGCCATCGTCCTTGCAAGCCGGAACGACATGCCGCACAACGCCGAGATGCCCCCCTCCCCTGCAGTGCTGCCGCCTCTGCTGCCCCGCAGCGCCAGCGATCTTGTGCTGCTGGAGCACGTCAACCTCACGCAGCCCGACCAGCAGCTCGCCACGCTGTTCTATGTGGTGGGCCTGGGTTTCACGCGCGACCCGTTCCTCATGGTCGGGCTCGACAACATGTGGATCAACATCGGCCGCACGCAGATGCATCTGCCGACGCGGCGCACACCGCAGCGGCTGCGCGGGTGCATCGGCCTGACGGTGCCGTGGCAACGAGAGCTGCCGGCCCGGCTGGCGCCGCTGCGCGCCCTGCTGGCGCACACCTCCTTCGATTTCCGCGATGTGGGTGAGCTGCTGGAGGTGCACTGCCCCTGGGGCAACCTGTTCAAGCTCCATGCCGCGCCGCCCGGCGAGCCGCTGCCGGGCCTGGCCTATGTGGAGCTGGACGTGCCCGCCGGCGCGGCGGCCGGCATCGGCCGCTTCTACACCGAGCTGCTGGGTGCGCCGGCCACCTTGCTGGCCTTGGGGGACGGCATGCAGCAGGCCGTGGTACCGCTGGCCAGCGGCCAGTCGCTGCGCTTCGTCGAGACGCGCTCCAGCCTGCCGCCCTACGACGGGCATCACGTGCAGCTCTACCTCGACCGCCCCGAAGAGGCACACCGCCGGCTCGGATTGCGCGGCCTGCTGCAGCGCGACCGGGGAGCGCAGGACTGGCGCTTCACCCAGCTCGTGGACCCCGCAGACGGCCGGCCGCTGTACGAGCTGGAGCACGAGATGCGGGGCTGCAGCCACCCCCTCTACGGCCGGCGGCTGGTCAACCGCAACCCAGCGCAGCAGCAGTCGAGCTACCGGCCGGGCGAGGATGAGCTGCCAGACGGGCCGCGCTGAGCGCGCGGCCTCGGCGGCTGGTCAGGCCAGCGTCGCCTTGTCCAGCAGGGCCTTGCGCGCCTGCGCCAGTTGCTCGACCGCGGCCACCACGGCTTGGGAGGCGCTCTTGTAGCCGGCCACGACAGGGGCCAGCGACTGCTTCGCCACGCTGTCCTGCAGCAGCGTGTCCAGGAACTGCGCGCATTGCGTGTCGAGCAGCTTCACCGCCCTGACCACGAATTCATCGGCCTGCTGCGTGGCCTGGATGAAACCCGCCGCAGCGGTGCGCGCATCGGGCGTGGCGGTACCTATGGCCATGGGCGCCTGGAACAGCTGGACCTGCTGCTTGAAGAAGGCGGCGCTGAGCTCGCTCCACTGCTTCGCGGCTTCCTGGGCGTGGGTGATGTAGTCGTTCATTGGAGGCTCCTTGTTCCAGGTGAAGGCATGGCCGGTGTGCGGCACACGCACGGTTGCTGAAGACTTCGGCGCCGCGACAAGCCGCCCAGGCCGCCACGGGGGCCAGGGCTGGACATCGGCGCAGACAGGATGGAAAGCGGGACGCGCCGCGTCAGTGGGCTTCCGCGGCCCAGCGCATCACGGCCGCGATACCACCGGCCGCAAAGCGCTCGCGCAGCTGGAAGATCTCCTGCTTGGCTTGCGCCAACGACAGTTCGCCGCGCGCGGCGCGCTGTTCGAGGTCAGCCATGGCCACCTCGTACTCGGGCGGCGGGCCGTCGGCACTCGTGATGGCAGATGCGTGGGTCGTCATGGTTTTGCCGCAATCCGGGTTGTTGATCCTGTAGCCGGTACACGCGCTGGCGTCTCATCGGCGTACCGGAAAGTAGTTTGCTGCATTGCAGCAAACCTTGTTCCAGCCGGCTGGGCAAGTCGGTTGCCGCCGCATCAGAGATGCCATGGGCTGGGACGCGCGGCGCCATTGCCGCCATGCCTCTTGAAATCCGCCCGGCAGCCTCAACATCGGCCCTTCCTCTCCGCCAGACAGACGCATGAGCTCGCGCAACGACACTCCCAAGACCAGTATTTCCAATGACGGCCTGCGGTACACGGCCAAGAAGCCCGGCTCCGCCTTCGGCTCGCCTGTCCTGGGCAGCAACTCCGCAACGATGTCGTGCTTCAAGTGCGGCCGCCACAAGCCCCTGTCGGAGCTGGTGAGCAAGCGGATCCTGGGACGCAACGAGAAGGTGTGCGCCGTGAGCTGCAAGTGAAAGAAAAGCGAACCCCGGGCAGCCCGGGGTTCGCAGCATCTGGAGGCAGTTGTTCAGCCAAGCAGCCTGCTCATGCCGGTGCGCAGTTGCGGATAAAGGACGCTCGTCATGCCCGCAAAGACGGGCACCCACACTGACCGGGATGCTGCCCGGAGTTCGTGGACACCCGCCTTCGCGGGTGTGACGAGGTTTCCTTCAATCACGTCGACGAATCGAAATCAGGCCAGCAGCGTCGTGGCGTGGTGGCGCAGGTGGTCTTCCACGAAGCTGGCGATGAAGTAGTAGCCGTGGTCGTAGCCCGCATGCTGGCGCAGGGTCAGCGGCTGGCCGGCTTCGGCACAGGCCTGCTCGAACAGGTGCGGATGCAACTGCTCCGCCAGGAACTTGTCGGCCAGCCCCTGGTCGATGAGCAGCGGCGGCAGCTTCGCGCCAGCCTTGACCAGCGCCGTGGCGTCGTGCCGCGCCCAGGCCGCGCGGTCCTCGCCCAGGTAGCCCGAGAAGGCCTTGACGCCCCAGGGGCACTGCATCGGCGCCGCGATCGGCGCGAAGGCCGAGACGCTCTGGTACAGCCCCGGATGCCGCAGTGCCAGCGTGAGCGCGCCGTGCCCGCCCATCGAGTGGCCGAAGATGCCCACGCGGTCCGCGCGCGCCGGGAACCGCGACAGCACCAGCTCGCGCAGCTCCTGCGTCACCCAGCTCTCCATGCGGAAACGGGCGGCCCAGGGCGCCTGGGTGGCGTCCAGGTAGAAGCCGGCGCCGTGGCCGAAGTCCCAGGCCGCATCGGCCCCCTCGATGCCCGTGTCGCGCGGGCTGGTGTCCGGCGTGACCAGCATCAGCCCCAGCTCCGCCGCCACGCGCTGCGCGCCGGCCTTGATGGCGAAGGTCTCCTCCGTGCAGGTCAGGCCCGCCAGGTAGAAGAGCACCGGCACCGGGCCCTGCGCCGCCTGCGGCGGTACGTACACGCCGAGCTTCATCGGCAGCCCGATGACGGCCGACTCGTGGCGGAAGAAGCCCTGCGTGCCGCCGAAGCAGCCGTGCTCGCTCAGCGTGTCCATGCTCAGAACTCCACGACCGAGCGGATCGACTCGCCGCGCTTCATCAGGTCGAAGCCCTCGTTGATGCGCTCCAGCGGCAGCTTGTGGGTGATGAGGCTGTCGATGTCGATCTTGCCTTCCATGTACCAGTCAACGATCTTGGGCACGTCGGTGCGCCCGCGTGCACCGCCGAAGGCAGAGCCTTCCCACTTGCGGCCGGTGACGAGCTGGAACGGCCGCGTGGAGATCTCGGCGCCAGCCTCGGCCACGCCGATGATGATGCTGCGGCCCCAGCCCTTGTGCGTGCACTCCAGCGCCTGGCGCATGGTGGTGGTGTTGCCGATGCACTCGAAGCTGTAGTCGGCGCCGCCGTCGGTGAGCTGCACGATGGCGTCCACCACGTTGCCCACTTCCTTCGGATTGACGAAGTGCGTCATGCCGAACTTGCGTGCCATCTCCTGGCGCGCGGGGTTGAGGTCCACGCCGATGATCTTGTCGGCGCCCACCATGCGCGCGCCCTGGATCACGTTCAGGCCGATGCCGCCGAGCCCGAACACCACCACGTTGGCGCCGGCCTCCACCTTGGCGTTGAAGATCACGGCGCCGATGCCGGTGGTCACGCCGCAGCCGATGTAGCAGACCTTGTCGAAGGGCGCGTCCGGACGGATCTTGGCCAGCGCGATCTCGGGCACCACGATGTGGTTGGCGAAGGTCGAGGTGCCCATGTAGTGCAGGATGGGCTTGCCGTCGATGGAGAAGCGGCTGCTGCCGTCAGGCATCAGGCCCTTGCCCTGGGTGGAGCGGATGGCCTGGCACAGGTTGGTCTTGCGCGAGAGGCAGAACTTGCACTGCCGGCATTCCGGCGTGTAGAGCGGGATGACGTGGTCACCCGGCTTCAGCCCGGTCACGCCCGCACCCACCTCCAGCACCACGCCGGCGCCCTCGTGGCCCAGGATGGCGGGAAACAGCCCTTCGGGGTCCGCGCCCGAGAGCGTGTAGTAGTCGGTGTGGCAGATGCCGGTGGCCTTCACCTCCACCAGCACCTCGCCGGCGCGCGGCCCTTCCAGGTCCACGGTTTCGATGGTCAGCGGTTCGCCGGCCTTCCAGGCCACGGCTGCACGGGTCTTCATGAGCTTGCTCTCCTTGTCTAGGTTGTCGCGCGGCACGGGCGTGGCGACCCCGCGGGATCGCCGCATCGCCTCCCACCGCCCGCGCGATGGCATCGCGATTGTGTGGACGCGCTGACCTGCAGTAAATGGAAGAAACGCGACTTTAGAATTCCAGGAATCGGAATGATCGGTCGCAACGACGGCCATCAGGGACGCTTCAACGGGATTGCCTGGACGTGCTGAATCAACTCGAACTGCTGCGCGTCTTCCAGGTGGCCGCGGAGTGCGCGAGCTTTCGCGAGGCCGCCTTGCGCCTGGGCGCCTCGCCACAAACCGTCACCCGCGCCGTCAAGGAGCTGGAGGACCACTTCGGCGAGCTGCTGTTCCACCGCAGCACGCGGCAGGTGCGCATCACGGCCTTCGGCGAGGAACTGCTGGCGCGCTCGCGCCCGCTGCTGGCGGACATGGCGGCGCTGTTCAGCACGCCGGCCCAAGCGCCGGAATCGCAGCTTTCGGGCCGGGTGCGCATCACGGGGCCGCGCATCCTGGGCCGCGGCTGCCTGGTGCCCGCGCTGGCGCGGCTGGCGGCGACGCATCCGGCGATCACGCTGGACCTGCGGCTGTCGGACGTGTTCGCCGACGTGGTGGACGAACGCATCGACGTCGGCGTGCGCATCGGCTTCCTGCGCGACAGCCGGCTGGTGGCGCGCAAGGCCGGCGAGGTGGCGTTCTCGCTGGTGGCCACACCGGCGCTGGTGGCGCGGCTGGGCGCACCGCAGCGGGTCGAGGACCTCGCGTCGCTGCCGGTGACGGCGCTGCTGGACCCGAACACCGGCCGCATCTGGACCTGGTACTTCGCCGAGGGACGCCAGTTCACGCCGGAGGCCCGCACCTTCGTCACTGACGACCCCGATGCGGAGCTGGGAGCGATCGTCGCGGGCCTGGCCTTCGGCCAGGTGCCCGACTACCTGGCCGCGCCGCTGGTGCGCGAAGGCCGGCTGGTGGAGCTGCTGCGCGACCAGGCACCCACGCCCTGGGACATCTACGTCTACCGCCCGCAGCGCGGCCCGGTGCCGGCCCGAGTGAGGCTGGTGTTCGACCAGATCGTGAGCGCCGTCGCCGAGCACCAGCGGGCGCTGCGCGGGGAGTAGGTCAACGTCCTGGGGCTGCCAGCGCCTGCAGCACCCCATCGCGCTGAACGCGGAACTGCGCCGCCTGTGCCGCCAGCCAGGACAGCACCGCCTCGGTACGGGCCGTGCGCTGCATGGGCGACACGAAGTGATACGCCGCACGCGAGCGCAGCGGCAGGCCGAAAGGCGCCACCAGGCGGCCGGCCACCAGCTCCTCCAGCACCAGCGCGGCGCGGCCCATGGCGATGCCCTGCCCGGCCAGCGCAGCCCCTTGCGCCAGCTGCGAGAGATTGAAGTGGTGACCCTGCTCGAAGCCCTCCAGCCGCACGCCGGCGTGGCGCAGCCAGTGCTCCCATTCCTCGTAGGGACCGGCGCCGGCCCAGGCGCTGCTGTCGTGCAGCAGCAGCTCCGGTCGCAAATCCGCGGGCGAGCGCAGTTGCGGGTTCGCTGCCAGGAATGCCGGGCTCGCCACGGGCAGCAGCCACTCGTCCAGGATCTCGGTGGCCAGCAGGTCCTGGTACTGCCCCAGGTCGTAGCGCAGCGCGGCGGCCACCTCGTCGCGCGCCATGCGGTCGCGGTCCAGCGCGTGGAACTCGCCGATGACGCGCAGCCCGATCTCGGGATGGCTGCGATAGAAGTCCCCCAGCCGCGGCGTGAGCCAGCCCATCGCGAACGAGGGCGCGCAGCTCAGCGCCAGCGGCCCCGCGGACGGCTTCACGCGCAGCTGCGCCAGCGTGCCCTCGATCGCCTGGAAGGACTCGCGCAACACCGAGGCCAGCCACTGCCCTTCAGGCGTCAGCACCAGCGCCCGCGGGCTGCGCAGGAACAGCGGGCGCTGCAGCCAGCCCTCCAGCTGCTTGACCTGCTGGCTGACCGCGCCCTGCGTCACGCACAGCTCTGCGGCGGCCTTGGTGAAGCTCATGCACCGCGCTGCAGCTTCGAAGCACCGCAACCATGCAAGCACCGACGGAGAGAGGCGGGTATCCACGTTTTTTGCATCAGTGAGACTAATGACAGGGGCAATATAAATGCTTTGTGCCGCGGGCTCGGCCGGCTCACCATGGGAACCACAGACAACGCCAGAGACGCCCCATGCCGCAACAGCCCGCCGCCACCTCCACCGTGCAAGACCTCTCCACCGACTCGCTTGCACCCTTCGACCTGCAGGCGCTCCAGCGCGGCGAGCCGGTGCTGTGGACGGCGTCCGCGCCGGTGCGCGCGGTCCCGGCGGAAGACGGCGCCCGCATTAGCCAGCTTGATGTCGAGGCTACCGTGGCGCGCTGGCGCCGCTTCGCGCCCCTGCTGGAGCGGCTGTTTCCCGAGCTGCAGGCGCAGAACGGCGTGATCGAGTCCGAGCTGCTGCCGGTGCCCCGGCTGCAGCAGGCGCTCGGCTTGGAGCAGGACTTCGGCACCCTGCTGGTGAAGGCGGACCACGGCCTGCCGATCGCCGGCTCTGTCAAGGCGCGCGGCGGCATCCACGAGGTGCTGGAGCACGCCGAGGGGCTGGCGCTGCGCCACGGCCTGCTGGCGCTGGACGGCGACTACCGCGTGCTGGCCGAGGCGCCGGCGCGCGCGCTGTTCGCCCGGCACCAGGTGGCGGTGGGCTCCACCGGCAACCTGGGCTTGGCCATCGGCGTGATGGCCTCGGCGCTGGGCTTCCGCGCCGTGGTGCACATGTCGGCCGACGCCAAGGAGTGGAAGAAGGCGCGGCTGCGCGCACGCGGCGTGGAGGTGGTGGAGCACGCCGGCGACTACGCCGAGGCCGTGGCCGCGGGGCGGCGCACCGCGCAGGCCGATCCGTCCTGCCACTTCGTGGACGATGAGCGCTCGCGCTCGCTGTTCCTGGGCTACGCCGCCGCGGCGCCGCACCTGGCGCGGCAGCTGGCCGCCCTGGGCCGGCGCGTGGACGCGCAGCACCCGCTGTTCGTGTACCTGCCCTGCGGCGTGGGCGGGGCGCCGGGCGGCATCGCCTTCGGGCTGGCGCAGATCTTCGGGCCGCACGTGCACTGCTTCTTCGCCGAGCCCACGCGCTCGCCGTGCTTCCTGCTGCAGATGCTGGCCGGCACGCCGGGCTTCGAGTTCCTGGGCGACAACCCCGCCGTCTACGACGTGGGCCTGGACAACCGCACCGAGGCCGACGGGCTGGCCGTGCCGCGCGCCTCCGAGCTGGCCGCCGCGGTGGCGGGCCCGCTGCTGGGCGGTGTCTACACCGTCGAGGACGAGGCGCTGTTCAGGCTGCTGCACGCCGCGGCCGCCAGCGAGGAGCTGCGCATCGAGCCCTCGGCCGCAGCCGGTTTCGCCGGCCCCGCGATGCTGCACGGCACCGCCGCGGGCCTGGCCTACATCGAGCGCCACGGTCTGCAGCCGCACATGGCGGCGGCCACGCACATCGCCTGGACCACCGGGGGCCTGTTCGTGCCCCAGGAGGAATACGCCCGCTTCCTGGCCCGCGGCCGGGAGGCCGCCGCGGCCCGACAGGCGAGCGCAGCCGCCGGCGCCGCCCAGGCCTGAGCCCGAATTTCCCCACCAACCCGAGCCCGAGGAACGCCGATGAACACCCCTTCCCTCCTGGTCCATGCCGCCGTGGCGGCCGTGACGCTCGCGGCCCCGCTGGGCAGCGCCTGGGCGGCCGATGCGCCCTATCCCTCGCGGCCCATCCAGCTGGTCATCCCCTTCCCGCCCGGGGGCGCGACCGACGTGGCCGGGCGGCTGCTGGCCAAGGCGCTGGAAGCCAAGCTGGGCCAGCCGGTGGTGGCGGACAACCGCGCCGGCGCGGGCACCGTCATCGGCGCCAGCTTCGTGGCCAAGGCCCCGCCCGACGGCCACACCCTGCTGGTGAGCTCGGGCACCACCTTCACCGTGAACCCGGCCATCCAGCCCAAGCTGCCCTACGACGCGGTCAAGAGCTTCGAGCCGGTGGGCCTGGTGGCGCGCACGGGCTTGATCCTGCTGGCCAACAAGGACGTGCCGGCCGCCAATCCCAAGGAGTTCGTGGCCCTGGCCAAGGCCTCGCCCGGCAAGCTGGCCTTCGCCTCCTTCGGCAACGGCTCGACGGCGCACTTCACCGGCGAGCTGCTGGCGCATGTCACCGGCACCAAGCTGCTGCACGTGCCCTACAAGGGCAGCGCCCCGGCCATGACGGACCTGATGGGCGGGCAGGTGCCCTTCGCGGTGGACACGGTGGCGGCGGCGATTCCGCAGCTCAAAGGCGGCAAGATCAAGGCCATCGCCGTGACCACGGCCAAGCGCTCGACGCTGCTGCCCGACGTGCCGACCTTCGCCGAGAGCGGCTACAAGCTCGACGCCGACACCTGGCTCGCCGTCGTGGCGCCGCGCGGCCTGCCGCCCGCGGTGAAGGCCAAGCTGGAGACGGCGCTGTCGGAAGTGATGGCGCAGCCCGAAGTGCGCGACAAGCTCGTCGCCAGCGGCTTCGAGCCGGGCTACCAGAACGGCGCGGCCGTGGAGGCGCTGATCCAGAAGGAGCTGCCGCTGATGCGCGAGACTGCCCAGCGCGCCCACATCACGGCCGACTGAAAGGCTCCCCCACATGACCACTGCCAGCGACTTCGCCCCCTTCCCGCCCGCCGCCGTGCCGGGCCAGCCCCTCGCCAGCGTGGACACGCCCACGCTGCTGCTGGACCTGGACGCTTTCGAGCGCAACCTCGACCGCATGCAGGCCGCGGCCCGCGTCGCCGGCGTGCAGCTGCGCCCTCATGCCAAGGCGCACAAGTGCCCGGCGGTGGCGCTGGCGCAGGTGGCGCGCGGCGCGGTGGGCGTGTGCTGCCAGAAGGCCAGCGAGGCGCTGCCCTTCCTGCAGGCCGGCGTGCGCGACGTGCACATCAGCAACGAACTGGCCTCGCCCGCCAAGGCCCGGCCCGTGGCGCAGTGGGCGCGGCATGCGCGGCTGAGCGTGTGCGTCGATGACGGCGCGCAGATCGACGCCCTGGCCGCCGCCACGCGCGAGGCCGGCAGCCGCCTGGACGTGCTGGTGGAGATCGACATCGGCCAGGGCCGCTGCGGCGTGTCGGACGCTCCCGCCGTGCTGCGCCTGCTGGAGCGGCTGGCGGCGCATCCCCAGTTGTCCTTCCACGGCCTGCAGGCCTACCAGGGCGGGCTGCAGCACCTGCGCAGCCGCGCGGAGCGGCGC
>JAEYPG010000538.1 GCA_023410975.1 Pseudomonadota bacterium | reverse complement strand
GATGTCGTAGATGCTCCTGCCGTCCTCGAAGCGGTCGATCAGGTACAGCGGCGCGCCGCCGATGCCCTTGATGGCCGGCAGCCGCAGCTCCATCGGGCCGGTCGGGATGTCCACCGGCTGCGCTCCCAGCTCCAGCGCGCGGGCATAGGCCTTGTGGGCGTCCTTGACGCGGAACGCGAGGCCGCAGGCCGAGGGCCCGTGCTCGGCGGCGAAGTAGGCCGCCACGCTCTTGGGCTCACGGTTGACGATGAAGTTGATGTCGCCCTGGCGGTACAGCAGCACGTCCTTGGAGCGGTGCTTGGCGACGAGGCTGAAGCCGAGCTTCTCGAACAGCGGCTCCAGCAGGCCCGGGGTGGGCGAGGCGAACTCGACGAACTCGAAGCCCATCAGGCCCATCGGGTTGTCGAACAAGTCGGTGTTGGCGGTCATGGTGGCTCCTCCTGGGGTTATCGGACCAGCTGGTCCAGGGTGATGGCGTAGGCGCTGCGGGCCAGCCCGGTGGGCTCGGCCGAGCGCTCGCGGCAGCGCTGCAGCGCCGCGGCGATGGTGGCAGACACGTCGTCGAAGATGGCCGCCTCGCCGTCGCGGGCCTCCTCGCCCATCAGGAAGGCGAAGGCGCGCGCCATGCCGCAGTTGGCGATGAAGTCCGGGATCACGGCCACGCGGCCGTCGGCGTGCTCCTGGATCGGACCGTAGAAGATCTCGCTGTCGGCGAAGGCCACGTTGGCGCCGCAGGCGATCACTTCCAGCCCGGCCGCGACCAGGGCGTCCACCTGCTCGCGCGTCACCAGGCGCGAGGCGGCGCAGGGCAGGAAGATCTCCGCGCCCAGGCTCCAGATGCGGCGGTTGACCTCGTCGAAAGGCAGCAGGCCCTCAGCCGCGAGCTGGTTGCCGCGGCGGCCCAGGAACAGCGCCCTCACCTCCTCGAAGCTGAAGCCCTGCGGGCGCAGCAGCCCGCCCTCGCGGTCGATGATGCCCACCAGCGTCGCGCCGGCCTGCGCCAGGTAGTAGGCCGCCGCGGCGCCCACGTTGCCCCAGCCCTGCACGATCACGCGCTGGCCTTCCAGCGGCCGGCCCCACAGCCGCCGCTGGTGGCGCACCGACTCGGCCACGCCCCAGCCGGTGATGAGGTCCGCCACCGTGTAGCGGCGCGAGACGGAGGGCGTGAAGCGCGAGTCCTCCACGGCGTGCGACACGCCGCGGCGCAGCTGGCCCACCTTGCGGATGCGCTCGCTCTGGTCCGGGTTGAAGTGGCCGTTGACCACGCCCTCCTGCGGGTGCCACAAACCGTGGCTCTCGGTGATGGGGATCACCTCGTGCACCTCGTCCACGTTGAGGTCGCCGCCGGTGCCGTAGTAGCTCTTGAGCAACGGCGCCACGGCCTTGTACCAGCGGCGCAGCACCTCCTCCTTGCGCGGGTCGGCCGGGTCGAAGTCGATGCCGGACTTGGCGCCGCCGATGGCGGGTCCGGAGACGGCGAACTTCACTTCCATGGTCTTGGCCAGCGACTCGACCTCGCGCCGGTCCAGGCCGCGGCGCATGCGCGTGCCGCCGCCGGCGGCGCCGCCGCGCAGGCTGTTGATCACCACCCAGCCGCGCGCGGGCGTCTGGTCGTCATGCCACTCGAACACGATCTCGGGCGGCTTGTTCTCGAAGCGTTGGAGCAGGTCTTTCATGGGGTCTCCGGTTGCCTGGGTATCTTTGGGGCGCTGGCTCAAGCCAGCAGCAGCTTGTCGTCGTCCACGCGCTCGCCGCGGGTGCGCTCGAACAGACGCAGCAGGTCGGGCACGTCCAGGCCCTCGCGCTGCGTGCCGGCCACGTCCAGCACCACGCGGCCCTGGTGCAGCATCACGGTGCGGTGGCCGTGGTCCAGCGCCTGGCGCATGCTGTGGGTGACCATCAGCGCGGTGAGCCTGGACTCGTGGACGATGCGGTCGGTGAGCTCCAGCACGAAGGCGGCCGTGCGCGGGTCCAGCGCCGCGGTGTGCTCGTCCAGCAGCAGCAGCTTGGAGGGCTGCAGCGAGGCCATCAGCAGGCTCACGGCCTGGCGCTGGCCGCCCGAGAGCAGGCCCATGCGGTCGGCCAACCGGTTCTCCAGGCCCAGGTTCAGCGTGCGCAGCTTGGCGCGGAACTCCTCGCGCAGCGCGCGGTTGAGCGTGAGGCCCAGGCCCCGGCCTTTGCCGCGCTTCCAGGCCAGCGCCATGTTCTCCTCGATGGTCAGCGCCTCGCAGGTGCCAGCCATCGGGTCCTGGAACACGCGCGCCACCAGCGCGCTGCGCTGCCAGGCGTTGCGCCGCGTGACGTCCTCGCCGGCGATCTCGATGCGGCCGCTGTCCACCAGCAGGTCGCCGCTGATCGCGTTCAGGAAGGTGGACTTGCCGGCGCCGTTGGAGCCGATGACGGTGATGAACTGGCCGGCGGGAATTTCCAGGTCCAGCCCGCGCAGCGCGCGGTTCTCGATCGGCGTGCCGGGGTTGAAGGTGATCTCCAGTCGTTGCGCGCGCAGCATCACAGGGCCTCCTTGGCGGTGGTGGATTGGGCGGCGGGGACGGCGGCCTTGCGGGCGGGTCGCTTGGCGAAGCGGCGCTTGAGCTTGGGCGCCAGCAGCGCCAGTGCCACGAGCACGGCGGTGACGAGGTTGAGGTCCTGCGCCTGCAGGCCCAGGAAGTCGCTGTTGAGCGCGCCGGCGATGAAGAAGCGGTAGAGCACGGCGCCCAGCACGCAGGACAGCGTCGCCAGCACCAGGCCGCGCGCCGGCAGCAGCGTCTCGCCCACGATCACGGCGGCCAGGCCGATGACGATGGTGCCCACGCCCATGGAGATGTCGGCCCCCCCCTGGGTCTGCGCGAACAGCGCGCCGGCCAGCGCCACCAGCGCGTTGGACAGCGCCAGGCCATAGATGGTGAAGCGGTCGGTGGAGATGCCCTGCGCCCGGGACATGCGGGCGTTGTTGCCGGTGGCGCGCATCGCCAGGCCGGCCTCGGAGGCGAAGAACAGGTCCAGCA
>JAEYPG010000512.1 GCA_023410975.1 Pseudomonadota bacterium | reverse complement strand
GGTGCACGCGGCCGACGAGAACATCATGAATTCCACGCGCTCGACGGACTTCATCACGCCCAAGAGCAACACCAGCAAGGCCTTCCGCAACGCGGTGCTGCAGCTGGCGCAGCAGCACGCCTTCGCGCGCAAGCTGGTCAACTCCGGCCGGCTGTCGGTGCCCGCGTTCTACAGCGCGTCGTCGCTGAACACGCCCGACGGCGAAGAGTTCGGCAGCCACATGGTTCCGGGCGCACCCATGGAAGACGCGCCCATCGCGGCCGACGGCCGCAGCGGCTGGCTCATCGACCAGGTGGGCAACCGCTTCCAGCTGCTGGTCTACGTGGACGACCCCGCCCGGGCCGACCGCGCGCTGCTCGCAAGCCTGCTCGACGCGCCCATTCCCGTGGAGCCCATCCTCGTGTCGCCCAAGACCGGCGAGGTGCCCGGCGTGCGGGTGGTCCAGGACACCAAGGGGCTGTTCGCCTCGCGCTACGACGCCCGCGACGGCAGCGCCTTCCTGCTGCGCCCGGACCAACACCTGGCCGCCCGCTGGCGCGGTCTCGATGCCGCCAAGGTGCGCCAAGCCGTGGCCCGTGCCACCTGCAACGCCTGACTTCCAAGGACCACCCCATGTCGCTCCAACTGCAACCCAACTTCCAGGAAGCCGGCCAGCGCGCCATCCGCGACTTCTCGCCCGGCGACGACTTCTACGAGGCGCTCATCGACATGCACCGCGACCTCAGCGACGAACAGAGCGCGCTGGTCAACGCCAAGCTGATCCTGCTGCTGAGCAACCACATCGGCGACCTCGCCGTGCTGCGCCAGGCCATGGCGCTGGCGCGCGAGGGCGTGTGAACGCTCACGCCGCCAACCCGACCCGAACGATCAATCAAGGAGTATTCGGATGCTGATTCAACGAGTTCACCACGTGGCCTACCGCTGCCGCGACGCCAAGGAAACCGTCGAGTGGTACGGCAAGCACCTGGACATGAAGTTCGTGCTCGCGATCGCTGAGAACGAGGTGCCCTCCACCAAGGCGCCCGATCCGTACATGCACATCTTCCTGGACGCGGGCAACGGCAACATCCTGGCCTTCTTCGAGCTGCCGGGCCAGCCGCCGATGGACCGCGACCGCAACACGCCGAGCTGGGTGCAGCACCTGGCGCTGAAGGTGGATTCGGTGGACACGCTGCTGGCCACCAAGGCCCGGCTGGAAGCCGCCGGCATCGAGGTGGTGGGCCCGACGAACCACACCATCTTCAAAAGCATCTATTTCTTCGACCCGAACGGCCACCGCCTGGAGCTGGCCGCCGACTGCGGCACCCCCCAGCTGCTCCAGCAGCTCGACGAAGTGAAGTGGGAGATGCTCGAAGAGTGGAACCGCACCAAGCGCGCGCCCAAGCACGCGGCCTGGATGCATGACGGGAGCGTGGCAGCCTGAGCAGAGGAGCGCGGCGGCCAGGAGGCAGACGCCGCGCCCTCCACGTCGTCATGCCCGCCTTCGCGGGCCGGATGGGGCAGGGTGCGAAGCGTCCCGACTACGGGGATGCCGCCGGGCGCTGATGGGCGCCTGCCGCCTCCACCGCAGCGCCGGCCACACCACCGGTCCGCCGCCGCCTGCGCCGCCTTCCCGGCGGCACCAGCTGCAGGAACCGCTCCTCCAGGCTCTGGTGCGGAAAGCCCAGCGCCTTGGCCGAGCCGTGGTTCCAGCCCTCGAACCAGCTGCGCGCCTCCGGCGTCTCCTGGGTGTAGGGGCAGCGCTTCGCAAACACCTCACCGGCCTTGAAGCCACGCTTCCAGGCTTGGTCCAGCGCCAGGGTCATCGGGAACTCCTTCCGAGCTTGTAATGCCCGTGTAAGCGCAAGCCCCGTGCCACGCGTCCGCAACCCGTTTGCCGTGCCTGCGCATCAGGGTTTTCACGGTGTAAAGGGCCCCCACGCTGTTGCAGCCGCCACGGTTGCCCCGGGTCCGGCCGCTCATGAATGAAGCAGTGGCGACACCGGCGGAACGGGCAGGCGGGTTGCTGGGGTTCCCGCTGCGGCCGGGACCTGCACTGGGCGCGGTGACCTCAAGGCCCGGGCCCGCACGCCATCGCTCAGGTCCCGGCGCTTTCAGCACCGGAGGGCACCACACGTGGACCAGGATGTGTTGCAGCGCCATCGCGTGCGGGTGAGCGGTCGCGGCGAGCGCGCGCTGCTCTTCGCGCACGGGCTGGGTTTCGACCAGCGCGCCTGGCGCCGGGTGGCGCCGGCATTGAGGACACGCACCGCGTGGTGGTGTTCGACCACGCCGGCTGCAGCGCCGCGGCGGCGCAGTCCTATGACGAAGCCCGCCACGGCAGCCTGCACGGCTACGCGCGCGACCTGCTGGCCATCTGCGACGCACTGGGGCTGGAACGGGTGTCGGCGGTGGGGCACTCGGTGGGCGCGATGATCTCGGTCCTGGCGAGCCTGGCGCAGCCCGGGCGCTTCGAGCGCCTGGTGCTGCTCACGGCCTCGCCCTGCTACATCAACCTGCCGGGCTATGGCGGCGGCTTCGAGCGCGCGGAGATCGAGGCGGTGCTGGAGATGATGGAGCGCAGCATGCTGGGCTGGGCGCAGTTCATGGCGCCGATGGCGCTCAACGACCCGACGCAGCCGGAGCTGCTGCGCGAGGTCGAATCCAGCTTCGCCGCCAGCGATCCCTACACCACGCAGCGGCTGGCGCGGCTCGTCTTCCTGGGCGACAACCGGCCGCTGATGCCGCAGGTGCAGGTGCCCGCGCTGGTGGTGCAGTGCACCGGCGACGTGGTGGTGCCGGTGGCGGTGGGCCGGTGGCTGCATGAGCACCTGCGCGGCAGCCGGCTTGCGCTGCTGGAAGCGGCGGGCCACTGCCCGCAGCTCAGCGAGCCGTCGCGCACGGCGGCGCTGATCGCGGACTACCTGAGCGCCTGATGGCTGGCTGGATCGACCCCGACGCCCTGCCCTGCGCCTGGGCCCGCGTCGGCGCCGACGGCCGGCTGCAGCAAGCCAACGCACCGCTGCGCGAGCTGCTGGGCGCGCAGGCCGAGGACCTCGTGGGCCGCCACATCGACACGCTGCTGGCCGGCGGCGGCCGGCTGCTCTATTACGGCTACTTCGTGCCGCTGCTGCGCCTGCACGGGCGTGCGCGCGAGCTGGCGCTGGCGCTGCGCGCGCAGGACGGCAGCACCGTCGAGGTGCTGGCCTACGCCCACGCGCTGCCGCCGCCACCCGAAGGGGCGCGGCACATCGAACTGGTGCTGCTGCCCATGAGCGAGCGCCGGCGGCTGGAGGACGAGCTGCTGCGCATCCGCCGCGCCGCGGAGCGGGCGCCGGGCATGCTGTTCCAGTACGTGCGCGGCGCCGAGGGGCACGGCGCCTTCGCCTATGCCAGCGACGCCATGCGCCGCCTCTACGGCCTGGTGCCGGCACAGGTGCACGAGAGCGACGAAGCCTGGCTGGACCGCATCCACCCGGAGGACCGCGGGCGCGTGCGCGCGGTGCTGCAAGGGCTGCCGGCGGCCGAGGAGCCCTGGCGCGAGCGCTACCGCGTCAGCCATGCCGACGGCACGGTGCGCTGGCACGCGCTGCAGGCCATGCCCAGCATCGGCAGCGACGGCCGGGTGCTGTGGCACGGCTACGTGGACGACATCACCGAGCAGCTGGCGATGGAGCAGGCCGCGCGCGAGAAGGAAGCGGCCGAGAGCGCCAGCCAGGCCAAGAGCGACTTCCTGGCCCGCGCCAGCCACGAGCTGCGCACGCCGCTCAACGCCATCCTGGGCTTCGCACAGCTGATGGAGCTCGAAGGCGGCTCGCTGGACGGCGAGCAGAAGCGGCAGCTCAGCCTGATCGGCGCCTCCGGGCGCGAGCTGCTGCGGCTGGTGGACGACATGCTCGACATCGCCCGCATCGAGGCCGACCGCGCCGCGCTGCAGCCCGCCATGCTGCCGCTGGCACCGCTGCTGGAGAGCGCGCTGCAGTCGGTGCGTCCGCTGTCGCAGGCGCATGGCGTGGCATTGCAGCTCATCGACGCACCGGCGGCGCTGCACGTGCGCGCCGACGAGCGGCGGCTGCTGCAGGTGCTGGGGCACCTGCTGTCCAACGCGGTGCTCTACAACCGGCCCGGCGGGCATGCCTGGCTGGCGGCGCGCGCGGACGGCGATGCGCGGGTGCTCATCGAGATCAGCGACGACGGCGTGGGCCTGAACGAGCAGCAGCAGGCCGCGCTGTTCCAGCCCTTCAACCGGCTGGGCGCCGAGCGCGGCGCGATCAAGGGCCTGGGCCTGGGCCTGACGCTGGTGCAGCGGCTACTGCCACTGATGGACGGCAGCATCGCCGTGGCCAGCACACCGGGCCGGGGCTCGGTGTTCACCGTGGGGCTGCCTGGGCGGCTGCTGGACTGGAGCTCGGATGCCAACGCGGCGGCGGCGCCGGCCGGCATGCCGCTGGAGGTGCCGGCGTCCGCGGCGCCCGGCCTGGCGGCGGTGCCGGCCGCCGCGCACGAGGTGGACGTGCTGTACGTGGAGGACAACCCGGTGAACGCGCTGCTGATGCAGACGCTGTTCCAGATGCGTCCGCAGTGGAAGCTGAAGGTGGCGGTGGACGGCGGCAGCGGCATCGACGAGGCGCTGCGCTCGCCGCCGCGGCTGCTGCTGCTGGACATGCACCTGCCGGACATGACGGGCATCCAGGTGCTGGCCCGGCTGCGCCGGCACGAGGCGCTGCGCGCGGTGCCGGCGATCGTGGTGTCGGCCGCGGCGATGTCCAGCGACATCGAGGCGGCGCAGGCCGCGGGCTTCGCGGCCTACTGGACCAAGCCGCTGGATTTGCCGCGGATGCTGGCGGAGCTGGATGGGTTGCTGGGTCAGGCCGGCCCCCCGGCCAGCACCGGCGGCTTGTAGCGGCCGATGCGCCCGACGAAGGGCAGCTTCAGCCCCAGCGGGCTCACGCCGAAGTTCAGCCCCAGCAGGTTGAACTCCAGCCCGTCCACCGGGCTGACCGACAAGCCCAGCAGCCCGCCCAGCGAGAGCTGGAAGCCGTGTCCGCTGGGCGCGGCGCCCACGAGCGAAGTACCGGTGAAGTCCTTGCCGATGGCGGTGGCCGGCAGGTCCAGCTCCAGCTCGGGCACGGCGCGGCTGATCCAGGCGGTGAAGGTGTTGGAGTTCGGGCCCGGCCACAGCCGGTACTCGCCCGCGTAGGGGTAGCTGCGCGCGGCGGCGTCGATGCGGTGGATCAGCGCATCGACGCCCTCGCCGCGCTGCTGCGCGTAGAGCTCGGGCTCGGAGCCGAACCAGCGGCCATCAGGCGCGCCCTCGCGGATCACGACCACGTTGTCGGTCCAGCGCAGCCGCCAGCCCACAACCTCGTAGATGGTCCAGGCCGGCGCGCCGGTAGGCTTCACGGCCACCCAGGTGTGCACGCCGAACAGGCCCTTGGCGCCGACCACGCGCGCGCCGTAGACCTGCACCACGGCTTCCTTCACCTGCGCCGGATCGGGCGCCAGGCCCATGGGCTCGCGGCTGGCGGTGCGCCAGTCGGCGGCGGCTGCCGGCGCGGCCGGCAGCGCGGCCAGCATCACGAGGCAGAACGAAGACAGCAGGGAGCGCAGGCGGGGCATCGGCGGCAAGTCCAGTCGGGTTCGCGCCGCAGTGTGACCGCCTCGCTCCACCGATGCCGGACGCAGCCCAATGCACCGCGGCGGCAGGCGTGAATCCTTCCGCTCAGATGGCAGCGGCGTCGCAGTCCCGCGCCGCGCCTGGCGTGCCCGCTGCACCCTGGCGCGCTCGGCACAAGTCCCGCTCCAGGTTCGCCACGGCCGCGCGCACCACCGCGAAGCAGCGGCCGATGTGTTTCTCGCCCTTGTGGTGGGGGCTGCCGATGCCCAGACGCCGCAGTCGGCACCACTGGCCCAGCAGCGCCATGCGGTCGGCGGGAAAGCCGCGCCGCTGCAGCCGCTCGACATCGCCGGGCCCCATCAGCAGGTAGAAGTCACCGGGCGCCGCGAGGAAGTCGCGCAGGTGCGTGGCGCGGTGCGACTCCAGCGCCACCCCCAGTGCCGCGGCGGCCCGCACGGCGGCGGCGGGACTGCGCCGGCCGGTCTGCGTGTGCAGCCCGAAGGAAGCTGCCTTCAGCCCGGACTGCGCGCACAGGGCGTGGGCAAAGGCACCGCGGTAGAGGTTGGCATCGCACACGAACACCAGCCGCTCCACGCGCGACAGATCAGGCCGGGGGAAGGTGGCGCCCAGGCCCAGCAGCTGCGGCAGGGCCTTGAGCGCGGCGGAGCAGCCGCTCAGCACAGCGGCCCACCGCGGAACGCGGGCACGTCGCTTCGGAGAGCTGGATGGGTGGCGAGGCATGCGGAGGCTGCGGGACGGGTTGGCGGCGGGCGGCGATTCAGCCTTGTAGGACCGGCGCGCCTGACCGTCATGGCCGGACTGTGAAACCGGCGCGCGCTCGGCAAATGCGATGGCCGCCTCCCAGGCAGCCGGGCACAGCGGCGGCCACGCTGGCGCGGACAGCACCGTGCCGCCG
>JAEYPG010000475.1 GCA_023410975.1 Pseudomonadota bacterium | reverse complement strand
GGCGCGGCGCGCACGGTGCTGGCCGTGCCCGTGGGCCCGCCGCAGACGCTGGCGCAACTGCCGCTGCCCGAGGGCGACGTGGTGTGCCCGCTGCAGCCCTACGACCTGGGCGCGGTGGGGCGCTTCTATCTCGACTTCGACCAGACCGAGGACGAGGAAGTCGTGCGGCTGCTGGACGAGGCTGCCCACCCCGGCTGAACGGTGCGCATTCACCCACTCATTCATCCATCACCAGGAAGGACCCCGCCATGCAAACCCCAGCCTCCGCCACCGTGGCCACCTCCGCCACCGAGCAGCCCGTGACGCTGCCGCCGCACGGCTTGCCGGGCCTGCTGGTGCTGCCGCCGCAGCCGCGCGGCGTGGTGCTGATCGCGCACGGCAGCGGCAGCGACCACCTGAGCCCGCGCCAGCGCCACACGGCGCAGGTGCTGGCCGAGGCGGGCCTGGCCTCGCTGCGGGCGGACATGCTCACGGCCCTGGAGGCGCTGGACCGGCGCAACACCTTCGACATCCCGCTGCTGGCCACCCGCCTTGTGGAAGCGGCGCAATGGCTGCAACAGCAGCCGGGCACGGCCGGGCTGCCGCTGGGCGCCCTGGGCGCGAGCACCGGCGCGGCGGCGGCGCTGCTGGCGGCGCATCACCACGGCGCCATCCGCACGGTGGTGTCACGCGGCGGGCGGCCGGACCTGGCGGGCGCGGCCCTGGGCTCGCTGGACATCCCCGTGCTGCTCATCGTCGGCGAGCTCGACACCGAAGTGCTGCAGCTCAACGAGCAGGCCCGCCAGGCGCTGGGCGAGCCCTGCGAGCTGCTGGTGATCCCGGGCGCGACGCACCTGTTCGACGAGCCGGGGACGCTGGAGGAGGCGTCGAAGGCGGCGGCGGGGTGGTTCCACAGGCAACTGGTACAGCCCTGAGGGCGCCAGCGTCCCGCTTCAGGCGGGTTGCGCGGCTTATCGTCAGCGTCCATTGACGGTATGCCTGTGCGTCAACCAAGCCTGAAGCCATCTATGCCCATGTACATCGGTTCCCTGTCCCGCGCGGCCCAGGCCTTGCCCAAGGCCATCCGCCTCTACGAATCCCTGGGGCTGCTCAGCGGCGTGCGGCGCCAGGGTGCCTACCGGGTCTATGCCGGGCACCATGTCATCCAGGTGCAGCTCATCCGCCGCGCACTGGCGCTGGGTTTCAGGCTGGCGGAGCTTCGGCCTGTCCTGGCCGGCCGCGACGGCGAGCCGGACTGGACGCAGGTGGGTGAATTCCTCAAGCGCAAGCAGGCCGACATCGCCGCGGAGATCGTTCGGCTGGAGCAGCTGCACGGGGAGCTGGGCCTGGTGCTGGGCGAGCTTCGGCAATGCCGCGCTCCCCAGGCCGAGGCGGCCATCGAGGCTTGCGGCTTGGCGTGCCTGGCCGCTTCGCGCGCCTTGCCGGAGGAAGGCGCTTGACTCTGCCCCTAGGGGCAAGGCCCAGACTGCCGCTGCTTGGAAGCCAGGGAGGGAACCAACAGCATGGGCAGCAAGCGAGTCTTGGTGATTTCGGCGCATCCGCCGGAGGGCAGCCTTGGCGCGGCACTGGCCGAGGCTTACGCGCAGCGGGTGCGCCGCGACGGGCATGAGGTGGAGCTGCTGAGCTTCGATCCCGTACTGCACGAGGGCTATCGCCAAGTGCAGGCGCTCGAACCGGATTTGCGAAAGGCACAGCAGGCCATCCACCGTGCCCAGCACCTGGTGTTCATCTATCCGATCTGGTGGGGCAGCGTGCAGGCGCTGCTCAAGGGTTTCCTGGACCGCGTGCTGTTGCCGGGCTTCGCGTTCCGGTACCGGCCGGGCAAGAGCTTTCCGGACAAGCTGCTCGCAGGCCGCACCGCCCACATCGTCGCGACCATGGACACGCCGCCCTGGTATTTCCGGTGGGTCTACGGCGCGCCGGGCCTGCGGCAGATGCGGAAGAACACGCTGGCGTTTTGCGGCATCGAGCCGGTGAAGACGCTGGCGCTGGGGCCGGTGCTGGAAGCGGACGAGAAACAGCGGGCGCGCTGGCTGCAGGCGGTGCAGGCCCTGGCGGGGCGCATCCCGCAGGCCGCCCGCGCACGGGCGGCCCAGGCGGCGTTTCAGCCGCCGCCCTGAAGCCGCCGCGAGGGCTCGGCGCAGATCACCCGTTGCCCCGCCTTCACCCCGCCTGCTGCTGCAACGCCGCCCCGTCGGCCCGGCGCTGTGCCAGCAGCGTCATCACCAGCTCCGCCGCCTGGCGGCCGGCGGTGAAGGCGTGCGGTGCGCCGTCGGACTGCCAGCGGCCGTGGTGGCCGGCCAGCACGATGCCGTGTTCGGCGAACCACTGCCGGATCAGCACCAGCGACGCCTGCTGCGTCGCATCGGGCAGGGCTCGCGCGCAGGCCAGGTCCAGCTGCGAGGCGAACTGCACCGGGTCGGCGCTGGTGAACAGCCCGAGGCGGCGGCAGTCCTCGATCACGCGGTCGATCAGCGCCGCGCCCTCGCAGGGCAGCGGCTTGTCGGGGCCGTAGGCGATCTCGCAGCACAGTGCGAAGCCGGCCGGGGCGTTGTTGTGCGGGCTGGCGTTGCCCTGCACGAACACGCGCTGGAACACCGTGCCCGCCGGCGCCGTGATCCAGTGCGCCTCGGTCAGCGCCTGGCGCCCGGGCGCCAGGCCGATGCCCAGGTTCACGCAGCGCAGCGAGCCCTGGCGCAGCCCGCGCGCGGCGTTGCGCAGCTCGGCCGGCGCCTCGTCGCCGCAGGCCTGTACCAGCGCCGGCAGCGGCACGGTGCTCACCAGCGTGTCGAAGCGCAGCGAGCGGCCGTCGTCCAGCCGCACCGTGCGGCGCGAGGGCGAGAGGTGCAGCAGCGTGGTCTTGCACGCCAGCTCGCAGTCCAGCACCGGCAGGAAGGCGTCCATCAGCGCCTGGAAGCCGCCGCGCACCGGATAGCCGAAGTCGCGGTCCTCGCGCAGGGGCGGCAGACCTTCCTGCGAGACGGGGTGGTCTGCGTGCCGCACGCGCGGAGGCTGCCAGTGCAGGTTGTCGCCCAGCAGCCGCTCGGCCAGCGCGCGCACCTCGGCGTCGGCCGACTGCAGCACGTGCGCGCCGTGGTCGAAGGTGTAGCCCTGCTGGTGCACCGAGCGGCAGCCGCCGCCCACGTGCTCCTCGCGCTCCACCACCAGCGTGTCGTGGCCCTCGCCGTGTTGCCCCAGGTAGTAGGCCGCCGCCAGCCCCGTGGCGCCGCCACCGACGATGAGATGCCGCACCATCGGCGGCTGCGCCGCGGCCGGGGTGCGGG
>JAEYPG010000369.1 GCA_023410975.1 Pseudomonadota bacterium | reverse complement strand
CCGACGCGGTGGAGGCGCTGCGCGACTTCGTGCGCGAGGCCAAGACCGGCCGCGCCGCCTTCACCCAGACCGTGACCGCGCCCGACGGCGCCAAGAAGAAGAGCTCCAGCGGCAGCTTCGAGTTCGCGCGCCCGAACCGTTTCCGCTTCGAGTACCGCAAGCCCTACGAGCAGCTCATCGTGGGCGACGGGCAGAAGGTGTGGATCTTCGACGCCGACCTGCAGCAGGCCAGCTCGCGGCCCCTGGCGCAGGCGCTGGGCTCCACGCCGGCGGCGCTGCTGGCCGGCGGCACGCTGGAGAAGGATTTCAACCTCTCCAACCTGCCTTCCGCGCAGGGGCTGGACTGGGTGCAGGCCACGCCGCGCGACAAGGAGACGGCCTTCCAGTCGCTGCGCGTGGCGTTCAAGGGCCGCACCCTGGCGGCCATCGAGATCGTGGACAGCTTCGGCCAGCACTCGCGGCTGGACTTCAGCGAGCTGGCCACCAACGTCCCCGTCGCCCCCGAGAGCTTCAGGTTCATGCCGCCCAAGGGCGTGGCGGTGGTGGAGTAACTCCACCGTCCGGCGTCAGGTAGCGCCGCCGCGCTCGCCGAACCTCAGCGTCACGCACGCCCCGCCCGCCTCCGAGGCGCCCATGCTCACGCTGGCCCCGTGCAGCTCGGCGATCTCGCGCACGATGGCCAGCCCCAGGCCGCTGCCGTCGCCGCGCGCACCGGGGCCGCGCACGAAGCGCTCGAACACCTGCGCGCGCTGGTCCTCGGGGACACCCGGGCCGCTGTCGTTCACGCGCAGCGCCGGCGGCGAGAGCTCGAAATCGATCCACACCCGCCCGCCCGCGCCCGTGTAGCGCAGCGCGTTGTCGATCAGGTTGCCCAGCGCCTCGGAAATCAGCTCGGGCTGCACCGGCACCACCAGCGGCTGCTGCGGTGCCAGCAGCTCCAGCTCGATGCGCGCGTCGAAGGCACGGTCGATGAAAGAGGCTCCCACGTCGCTGGCCAGCGCCACGAGGTCGGTGTCACGGCAGTCCAGCGCGCCGCGCAGCTCCGGATCGAGCCGGCCCAGCGACAGCAGCTGCTGCACCATGCGCGCGCTGCGTTGGGTGTTCTGCTCCAGCTCGCGCAGCACGCGGCGCGTGCTCTCCAGGTCCGGCGCCTCGGCCGCGCGCGCCAGGCCCAGCTGCAGCCCCGTCAGCGGCGTGCGCAGCTGGTGCGCGGCGGTGGCGGCGAACTGGCGCTCGCGCGCGAGCATGTCGCGGATGCGCTGCAGCAGGTCATTGAGCGCGGTGGCGAAGGGCATGAGCTCGCGCGGCATGTCGCTGGCCGGGATCGGGTCCAGCGAGGCGTGCGAGCGCTCGTTCCAGCGCGCGGCAATGGCCTCCAGCGGCCGGATCGAGCGCCGCACGCCCCAGACGATGGCGAGCACTGCGGCGGCACCGGCCAGCAGCGCCACCGGTGCGAGCAGCAGCACGATGTTGTCGCGCGTGCGCTCGCGCTTGAGCAGCGTCTCGCCCACCAGCGCCACGGCCTGGTGGCCCGCGCCGTCGTCCACCGTCACGCGCGCCACGCTGGCCGGGTGGCCGTCGAGCACGGCGTCGAAAGCCATGCCGTGGAGGTAGTGGCGCTCGCGCTTGCCTTGCTGCGGCACGCCGGCATGGCCGCCCACGTGGCGCTCGCCCTGTTCCACCGCGTAGGCGGTACGGTCCACCTCGTCGTAGGCCAGCATGCCCTCGGCCGCCGGCGGCAGCTCCAGGTGCGCCTGGCCCTGCGCGTCGAAGCGCACCTGGCGCGACAGCGAGTGCGCCGCATCGAGCAGCCAGCGGTCGTAGACGCGGTCCGTGAAGCGCTGGGCCATGAACGTGGTCAGCACGCCCGTGGCGCCCACGATGGCCAGCAGCGGCAGCATCAACCGCAGCAGCAGCTCGCGCTTGAGGCGCATGGTGCGTCGGCCGGCGCCGGGCTCAGGCGCGGTTCGCGGGCGCGTCCAGCACCAGCCGGTAGCCGAAGCCGCGCACGGTCTGGATCTCCGTGCCCGATCCCATGAGCTTGCGCCGCAGCCGCGACACGTACACCTCTGCGGCGCTGTCGCCCACGTCCAGGTTGCGCTCGGCCAGCGCGTCGATCAGCACGCGCTTGGGCACCACGTGCGGGGCGCGGCGCACCAGCAGCCCCAGCACCTCGAACTCGCGCGGCGACAGCTCCAGCTGCCGCCCGTCCACCAGCACCCGGCCCTCGCGGCCCAGCCAGTTCAGGCTGCCGAACTGCAGCAGCTCGCCGCGCGCGGCCGCGGCGCGGCGCGTGAGCACCTCCACGCGCGCATCCAGCTCCTCCGCCGCGAAGGGCTTCACCAGGTAGTCGTCGGCGCCGGCCTGAAGGCCTTCGACACGGTCGGCGACCCGGTCGCGCGCGGTGAGCACCAGCACGGGCGTGAGGCGGTCGCGCGTGCGCAGCCGCTGCAGCCAGTCGAGGCCATCACCATCGGGCAGCCCGCGGTCCAGCACCACGAGGTCGTAGGCACCGTCGTGCAGTGCCGCATCGGCATTGGCCAGGGAGGTGCAGTGCAGCACGGCCCATTCGCGCGCGCGCCAGCGCAGCGAGAGCTCATGGGCAATCACGGGGTCGTCTTCGATCAACAGCAGGCGCATGGCGGACAGGACTAAGGTCAGCCCGCAAGCCTAGCGTGGACCGGGTTCATTTCTTGGATCGGGTACTGCGTACCACGATGTGATGCGAAGGCTGTCACGCACGACAGGCCGATAGCGGTAACTCGTCGTCGGGAGGGGGTTATTGATAGGTGTTTGCAAGCTCGCCTTCCCAGCATCGCGGGCTTATCGCCTTTGCCGGCCATGCCGGCGGGGCTGGCTCGACGCCGTCGGGCCGTTGTCGTGGCCCACCGGCGTCTCCTTGGCGGAACGCCACCTTCCGAATGCGCCTGCTTCCCCGTCTTCTGATCTTGCTGGCCTGGCCAGCTGCTGCCTGGGCCTGTCCGCCGCTGCCGCCCGAAGGGGCCGCCGCGCTGACGCCGGAGGCGGTGCGCGCGCGCGTGCCGCTGTGCCATCCCGACGTGCTGGCTGCCGAGCGCGCGCTGGGCGGTGCCGCGGCCGACGTGATC
>JAEYPG010000321.1 GCA_023410975.1 Pseudomonadota bacterium | reverse complement strand
TGCGCGAGGCCACGCCGCTGCGCAGCTGGTCGATGAGCACGCGCTGCTGCGCGCTGGGGCTCACCGGCAGGAAGGCCGAGAGGTCGGCCGTGAAGCGGGCACGCGCGATCAGCAGCACGCACAGCGCCATCAGCGCCAGCCACAGCAGCAAGGCGGTGCGGCCGCGCGGCGACGGCGCGACGGCGGGGGACACGGTGCTCACTTGGACGGCGTGGACGCCGCCGAGTCGCGCACCGGCTCGATGGTGAGCACGGTGCGGTCGCCATCGAGCAGCTGCGTCTCGATGCTGCGCACCTCGTCGCGCAGGCCGACGATGCGCACGAAGCGCAGCTGCCCGGCGGCGCTGGCGGCGATCGGCGTGAGCTCCAGCGTCCAGCGCTCCAGCGTGCCCTGCAGGCTGGTGCGGAAGGTGCGCTGCAGCGCCTGCGCGTTGCCGGTCAGCGTGCCGCGCAGGGCCTCGATCGCCACCATCGCCTCGGGCGCGGCGTCCAGGGCCAGCGTGCGCGAGCGCCCGCCGCGGCTGAGCGTGACGGTGTTGCCCTCGACCACCATGGATTCCGCACGCGGCTGCAGCGTGCGGCGCTCGAAGCGCGGCGGCGATGCGGTGAAGGCCAGCGTGCCGCTGGCCAGCAGCGGCTCGTCGAAGCCCTTGACGAAGCGCTGCTCCGAGAAGCGCGCCTGTCCGCTGGTCTGACGTCCCAGCAGGCTCATCAGCTCGCCCAGTTCCAGGGCCAGCGCCGGCAGGCTGCAGCCGGCCAGCAGCAGCGCGAGCAGGCCGCGCCTAGTCCTCATGCCAGAAATCATGGAAGTTGAACCAGTTGTAGGGGTGCTCGCGGCACAGCGACTCCAGCCGCGCGACGTAGCTGCACGCCGCGCTGCGGATGCGGCGCTCGCGCTCGGCGGCGTCGCAGCGCTGCGTGAAGTCGGCCAGGGGCTCGAAGCGCACCTCGTAGCGGTTGCCGCCCAGGTACAGCCCGGCCATGAAGATGACGCGCCGGCGCAGCAGCGCGGCGAGCCGGAAGGGGCCGTCGCTGAACACCGCCTCGCGCCCCAAAAAGGACACGCGCAGCTCCTTGCCGTGCTGCGCGCTGCCGTCATTCAGCACGCGGTCGCCCAGCATGCCGGCCAGGCCGCCGCCTTCGAGCCAGTCGCGCACGGCCAGCATCGAGTCCATGCGGCCCAGCGCGATGATCTCGGGCTTGGCGTCGGGGGCGACGGCGTTCAGCGCGGCGTTGATCTTGCGGGCGTTGTCCGGGTACATGACCATCGCCACGCGCAGCCGCCCCTGGGCACAGCCCGCCGTGCGCAGCACCTCGAAGCTGCCCAGGTGCGCGCCCAGCAGGAAAGCGCCCTGGCCCTCGGCCATGGCCTGGTCGATGGCGTCCACGCCCTGCAGCCGCAGGTCGAACAGGTCCAGCCGGCCGCGCAGCAGGTAGACGCGGTCCAGGATGGTGGCGGCGAAGCTGTGCACGTGGCGGTAGGCGTCGCTCCAGCGCGCCGGGCGGCCCAGCGCGCGGCCCAGGTAGCGCAGCGAGTGCCGCCGCGCCGCGGGCGCGAACAGCACGAAGTACAGCGCGATGGGGTGCAGCACGGCGCGCGCCACGCGGCGCCCGCAGCGCAGCGCGATCCAGCACATCAGGCGCAGCGTCAGCATGTTGCTGCGCTCGGGCGCGCGGGCCCAGGCGGCCGGCGTGCCGGCCGGTGCGTCGCTGCTGCTCATCGGCGTGCTCATTGGGGCACCCTCGCGCTGCGCGCGGTCCCTGCGGGAGGGACGGAGCACTCCCTTCGGAGCGGTCGTGCGGGAGTGCTCATGCCGCGCTCCAGACGACCTGCCCGCTGGCGGCGACCTTGTCGCCGCAGTGCACTTCGAAGCGGGCCCGGCCGGCGTCGCCCTGCACGTCGATGCGGATCTCGTCGCCGGGGCGCACCGGCCACAGGAACTTCACGGCCCGCATGTCGAAGCATTCGCCCGGCAAGTCGGGCAGCGCCGCGGAGCGCAGCGCCTCCATCACTTCGGCCAGCAGCACCACGCCGGGCAGCACGGGCTGGCCCGGGAAGTGGCCGGCGAAACTGGGATGGTTCGCGGCGACAGGGCGCACCACGCTGCAGAGCGGGCTCATGGCTTGCGGGTAACGAGGTGCTCGCGCGCGAGCTGGCGCAGCGTCTGCGCGGTGAGCTTGCCGGTGGCCTCGCGTGGCAGCTGGGGCAGGTGCACGATGCGCCGCGGCACGAACACGGGCTCGATGCGCGCACGCAGCGCGGCGGCGATGGCGCGCGCGCCCAGCGTGGGCGCGACCACGAAGGCCACCGGGCGCGCCACGCCGTCGGTCACCTCGTCGGGCACCCAGAAGGCGCCGTCCTCGACGCCCTCGATGCTGTTGAGGTGGAAGTTCAGGTGCCCCAGCGAGCTGCGCTTGCCCGCGACGTGCACCAGGTCGTTGGCGCGGCCCAGCAGCCGGAAGTGCTCGGCGTCCTTCAGCTCCAGGATGTCGGCCAGCAGCGTGGGCTCGGCCACGTGGCCGCCCTGCACGCTGTAGCGCTCGCCCTGCTCGTCGCCCAGGCCCGGCAGCTTCGAGATGCGCAGCCCGTCGAAGGTGTGCCAGAGGTCCGTGCGCGCGGTGCAGCGCGTGGCGACCTGGCCAGCCTCGGTGCAACCGTAGATTTCCACCAGCACGCCGCCGCAGCGGCGCTCGGTCTCCTGCGCGAGCTGGGGCGACAGCGGCGCGGTGGCGCTGAGCACCAGGTCCACCTCGGGCAATTCGACGCCCGAGCGCAGCAGGGTCTTGAGGTGGAAGGGGGTGGTGACGAGGGCGCGCGGGCGCGGCAGCCGCTGCAGCGCGGCGGCGATGTCGGCGGGGTAGAAGGGCCGGCCGGCGTCGATGGCGGCACCGCCCTGCAGCGCCAGCAGCACGCTGGACTCGAAGCCGTAGCTGTGCTGCGGCGGCACGGTGGCGACGATGTTCAGGCCGTCCAGGCTCGGCCGCTGCAGCAGTGCCGCCAGCCGCTGCGCCTCCTGCGCCGCGTTGCGCACCAGCGTGCCCCAGTGCTTGAGGTGCGGCTGCGGGGCGCCAGTGGAGCCGGAGGTCAGCAGGCAGGCAGACGGCTGCTCCGGCGGCAGGACGATGGCGCCAGCGGGCGCGTCCGGCGCAGCGCCGCTGACGGCGAGGATGTCCAGGCCGCTCAGCCCTTCCACGGCGCCTTCGTCGGCCAGCGCCCACAGCAGCGGGTACTGCGAGCGCAGCTGGTCCACGGTCTGCGCCATCGCGTTGGGCGGGAACAGCGAGACGTGCCCGCGCAGCAGCGCGGCGCCGAAGGCGACGCTGAAGCGGTAGCGGTCCACGCACAGGTTCAGCGCCGCTCCTTGGGCAGGCAGCCGTTCGGCCATCTGCGCCACGTCGCACAGGAACTGGCGGGCGCTGACCGGGGTGCCGCCGCACCAGGCCAGCGGAGCGTCGAGATCGCGCGGGGAGAGGAAGGGAAGCACGGCAGAAGGCGGCAAAGGTTGGGGCGTCGGGCTCAGTGGTCGCCGGGCGCGTTGCGGTAGGCGCGCACCGAGTCCAGCATCGAGACGCGTTCGAATTCGGGATGCAGCCGGTAGCGCAGCAGATGCTCACCCACGAACAGCGCGGCGATGGCCACCGGCGTGACCAGGTTGGCCAGCAGCGACCAGGCCTCCCACGGTCCCCACAGGTACAAGGCCACGGAGCCCAGCGCCATGGTGAAGAAGTAAAAGGTCCACACCAGCGTGACGTGCCAGGTGTAGCGCTCCATGGCCGGCTGCAGCGTGCCGTGCACCTGCTGCGCCACGCGGCCGATGGCCGACAGGCCCGGGCCGCTCAGCGTGAGCCCGAAGCTCGCGCCCAGCGCGGCGTGCACGCCCGCGTGCTGCAGCAGGTACAGCAGCTTCACGTCGCCTACGCCGCCGCGCACGCACACGGCCAGCAGCGCCAGCGAGGCCAGCAGCACGGCCCACATGCCCACGCGGTGCCGGCTGCGCCAGGCCATCGCGCCGACCATCGCCAGCAGCGGACCCAGCAACGCCGCCGCGGCCCAGGGCTCGTGGGCCGCGTGCAGCATCAGGACATGAGACAGCAGCGAGTAAGCGATGACGCCCAGCAGCGCCAGGCCCAGCTGCCAATGCGTCATGACGGTCCGGTCAACGCTTTCGGTGCTGCTCGATGTGGAGGGCCAGGCTGCGCAGCGAAGCGAAGATCTTGTGGTTGTTCTCGTCGTCGGAGCGCAGCTCGAAGCCGTAGCGCTGAGACACTTCCAGCGCCAGTTCAAGGATGTCGATGGAATCCAGCCCCAGCGCGTCGCCATACAACGGTGCGGTGGGATCGATATCGGCGGGGGCAACTTCCAGATTCAGGGCCTGGACCAAAAGCTCGGCGAGCTCGGGCTCCAGCGCGGAAGGCGGCAGCACATCGCCGGCGGGTTTCACGTCGGTGGCAGACACGATGTGATGTTCCTCGGAAAACTACATTCAAACGAACCGAAAATTGTAGTCGAGCCCGCCGGGCAAACTCGTTGCGGCATGCGCAGCGGACGCGGCACGTGCCATCGCCCGGAATATCCGGCGTTGCATCACGGCAGGCTTTCTCCAGTCTTGCGCCAATGGCCGCGTCCGGGCCGGGGCGGGCTGCAAAGCCGTCGCGACGGGGCAGTAGCATCGCTGCCGCTTTCCATGCCCTATACCTGAGCCGCCTGCAAGGGCTCCTTCATGCCGTATCCCCGCCTGCCCGATCAAGACGCCGCCCCGCCGGTACGCCTGCCGCACACGCCGCTGCCCACCGGCTACCAGACCAACGATGCGTCGCTGCGCGAGGCTTTCGTGCGCCGGATCTTTGATGACGCAGCGGTGGATTACGAGCGGCTGGAGAAGATCGTCGGGCTGGGCGCGGGCTCGTGGTACCGGCGCCAGGCGCTGCTGCGCGCCGGGCTGAAGCCGGGGCTGCAGGTGGTGGACGTGGGCATGGGCACCGGGCTGGTGTCGCGCGAGATCCTGAGGATCACCGGCGAGCCGCACCGCCTGGTCGGCGTGGACCCGAGCCCGGGGATGATGGGCCAGGCCCGCTTCGAGCAGGCCGTGGAGT
>JAEYPG010000179.1 GCA_023410975.1 Pseudomonadota bacterium | reverse complement strand
TGGGCAAGAAAGCGGGCTTTCCTTGCTCCTCAAAGCCACGGCGCGCGCAGCAGAAACTGGACTTTCTATCGCCCCCTCAAACAGCGCGAAGCCGGACAGAAAGACCGGCTGCCCCTTCTCCCCCCTTCAACAGCGCGGTCGGAACAGGCAGAGCGCAGTAAGGTCTGGGGTGGTTCCGGTATGTTGTATTGATGGGCTTGAAATCGCGAACAGCGTGCTTGCCATGGTCCCCTCTCACGCGTGGCGGCTTGATCGGCGGCGCGGCGGACCACGAGCCCAAAGTGATGGTTCTTGTGCGAGAACGGGTCTCGGTGCCGTTTGCGGCCTGGTCTTCTGCAGCCATGCCGCCGCAGCACGAGCGGCTACAGCATCGTTGCCGCACAGAAACCGTCACTGTGCCTCGGCACGCTCCCCAGCGGCCGAAGAGGAAGCCGGACAGTCTGGCCGTCGGCGGCGCCAGCTCGAGCGTCCTCAACGCTGGCGAGGCGGCGACTCTAGGCCCGCAGTTTCTGCGCCGCGGCACAGATCAGCCTGCGGCATGGAGCAGCGGGTCAAGTGCGAGCCACGCCCAACCAGCGCTCCACAGCCGGATGACCAATCGCGGTCGGAAAACACGTTCGTGTTCTGACTCATGGTACGGAAGTGAAGTCGGGAGTCGTGTGCTGACTCAGGGATAGTGGCGCCTGGAGCGCTCGTGTTGTGACTCACGGTACGTGTTCTGACTCAGGGGAAGATCTGGCAGGCGCAAAGAAGGGACCTAGTCCAATTACTTAATGTGATTCAACGAGTTAGGTTAGTTGCCCACAGCTTCGTGTTCTGACTCAGGGCATTCGGGTTTTGGCTCAGGTTCATTCGGGTTCTGACTCATGGTGGTTCGGGTGCTGACTCGGGTCCGTTCGTGTCCTGACTCACGCAGCCAATCGGAATATTTTTTTAAATTCAACAGGTTATGCTTGTTATCCACAGCCCTGAATACCTTCTTTAATGCTTCTTGAATGCCTTTCTGAATCGCGGGCTGCGTGCAGGCGCACTGACGCTGCGCGACACCGCGCACACGATGGAGCGGCCCAGGCAACCAGAAAATGGGGCTCTCGGACGTACTGGCTCGCGGCCAACGGCACGGTACTTCCCTGTCGCTCAGCTGCACACGTTTGCAGGACGTTCGGCAGCGCGCACACACGAAGTTCAACGGGGGCAGGCATGAGTGGGAACACGAACGCCTCTGTGTGGCACGGCACGTCATGCCACGGCCGAGAACGCACCGCCCAGAGACGCTGCCGCAAGTTCCCGCGGGACAGCCCCAGTCCGTAACGCCATGTCTTCACTGCCTACCTCGCACAGCACGACGTTGAGCAAAGGCCTGTCCCTGGTACGAGTCGAAGGCCACCTAGCCGACAGGCCACAGCCGTGAATGACGCCGCTTCGGTCACACGTCGAAGTCATGCCGGCACGACGCTCGTCTGGTGCGGCTCTTTGTGTGTGTTCTTCGCAACGGCAACCAAACCTGAGTCGGAACACGAATCCGGGCGCGCACGCCTCTCTGGGCACATGGCGCCGCCGCCCTGAGTCAGAACACGAATGTCGCCATGACCCTGAGTCAGAACACGAAATGCAGCCTTTACACGGTATGACTCATCGCGGACCATGCCCGTCGTGAAGAAGCTCGACACCGTTGTTCCGCCGCCTGAAAACCCCAGGAGCGCAAAACCTGCCGGCCGTGCTGCCGCGCGGTTGACTGAGCGCCTGCAGCGCGTACGGTCCAAGTCGAAACCCTTGGCACCCTTGGCTGCTTCAGAGCCGGAGGGCATCGACAACAGGCAGTTGCCACTCTGGCCAGAAAAAGTCCGGGGGCTGCCCAATGCGCTTGCCCGGTCGGCGCTTTTTTGTGCGGGTACACCCAAGATCCCGCGGGAAAACCTCAAGCAAAAGGAGATCTACAGCATCAAGGGGATCACCATCCACTACACGGGCGAGGAGTTGCGCAACGACGACGACGAGGACGTGTTCCTGCAGGTCACGCACCTCGCTCGGCTTCAGCCTCTGGGCGAGCGGGTGGAGTTCTCCGCGCACAGCATGCTCAAGGCGTTGCGGTGGGACACGGGCAGCGCAGGCTACAAGCGGCTGCGCGCCGTGCTGACACGGCTGCAGGCCACCGCCGTGATGGTGTCCGCCGATGGCATGGAGCGAGGCTATTCGGGGTCGCTGCTGCGCTCCTTCGCGTGGGACCAAGCGCGGTGGTCCGTCGAACTGGACCCCAAGATCATCCGACTGTTCGGCAGTACGCAGTACACGCGCCTCGAGTGGGAGCAGCGGATGCGCCTAGCGCCTCTGGCCAAGAAGCTGCACGCCTACTACGTCACGCACCGGGACCCGTATCCGCTGCGGGTCGAGACGATCCGGGACTTGTGCGGCTCGCGCATCCGGGAGCTCTCGCAGTTCAGGCCCACGCTGCGCCTGGCACTGAATCGCCTCGTGGAAGTCGGATTCCTGGAAAGCTGGAACCTTGATAGGACCACGGACCAAGTCAGCGTCGTGCGTGCGCCGCAAGCGTCCGCGTCGCTCCTCCCGAACGAAACGGCGGTCGCCTGATCGACCCGCTCGATCTGTAGCTGCTTGTCTGCCACACGATCAGTCGCACCTTGCGTTGCACCTGACGCGACATTGCAGGTCAAACGGCGAATCCCGGGCCGCTCGACCGACTCCTGCCAAGCTCAATCCGCTGGCCCAGGCCGACGAGCCACGAGGCAAGAAGGACGTCGCGGCCACCTGGATGCCGCGCAAGGCTGTTGAGAGAAAACGCGGTCGAGCCTAGCGCGCGGCGTGGCCTGCGCACGCGACAGGAGCGCGTGTTTCACCGCCGTGACGCCCCAGCGCCGGGCCACATCGGCATGGATACGGCACCACAGGTGGCTGGCCATCTCCGCGTCCACTTGTCGCGCGGTGGGCACGGCCGGGCTTTGAAAGCTGCAGCGCTTCCACCAGGACGCCGAGCTTGTGGCTCGTGCACTCGGAGTACAGGCGCCGTGCCAGCAGCATCGTGCACGCGAACGGCGTGTTGGCGTCCAGCGCCAGCTGCCGCAGCTCGGCCACCCAGAACTTCCTGTCGAACGACGTGTTGTGCGCCACCACCGGCAACGTGCTGACGAAGCGTGCGGCCTCGCGCATGACCTCGGCGACAGCCGGTGCCGCGGCCACCATCGCGTTGGTGATGCCGGTGAGGTCGGTGATGAAGGCCGAGATGCGCCGGCCCGGGTTCATGAGGCTCTGATAGCGATCGACTTGTGCGGCCGTCCTCCACCAGCGCGATGGTGATCTCGGTGGGCCGGTCGCCCAGGTCCGGGCTCAGGCCCGTGGTTTCGAAGTCGAGGACGGCAACCCCCGCGGGTCTGCGCTGCTGGCGCTGCCCGGACGCACGCGCCAGTTGGCCGCCGTGCAACGCCACGGGCATCGCGGGCAGCAGCAAGCGCCGTCGTCGCACTCGTCAGGGTCGATAAGGCTCACGCCGGCGAGGACAGCGGCCGCGTGGCAGACCTCGATGGTGGGCGCGCCCTGCAACTCCTGCAGGCATTGCACCGCCGAGCGTATCCGCGCATCCATCCCGGCTACTGACAGCTTCCCGATCGCAAGGCCCTCGACCGGCAGGCGGCCATGCGCTTGCGTGGCGGCTCGGACATCGATTTGCATGGGGCGGCCATCAAGCGCAGCCGCAGCTGCCGCCAGCGTGGCCGACCGAGCCGGGCGAACCGAGCGTCGTCGCGGCACCCATCGGGCGCTTTGGTGGCCGGGGCCCGGGCCTGCCACGGGCACAATGACGCTGCCCGCAAGGCCCGCGCATGCGCCGGCGGTGCAGCCCTGCCGTCCCGCCCACGTCGTGCGCAACCCTCCCATCCCATCCGCGTCACCGCTGGAACAGCTCTCCGGCCTGGTCGAGCGCGTCACCTTCCACAACGCCGACAACGGCTTCTGCGTCCTGCGCCTGAAGGTCAAGGGCGAGCGCGACCTCGTCACGCTCATCGGCCACACGCCGGCGGTGACGCCCGGTGAGTACGCGTCGGCCTCCGGCCACTGGGTCACTGACCGCGAGCACGGTCGCCAGTTCCGCGCGGTCTTCGTCCGAATAGCCCCGCCCACCACCCTGGCCGGCATCGAGCGCTATCTCGGCTCTGGCATGGTCAAGGGCATCGGACCCATCTATGCCGGCCGGCTGGTGCAGACGTTCGGCGCCGAGGTGTTCGACATCATCGAGCGCACGCCCGAGCGGCTGCGCGAGATCCATGGCATTGGCGACAAGCGCGCGCGCAAGATCATCGGTGGCTGGGCCGACCAGAAGACGATCCGCGAGATCATGGTGTTCCTGCATGCCCACGGCGTTTCCACGTCGCGGGCCGTGCGCATCTTCAAGACCTACGGCGCCGAGGCCATCGAGATGGTGCGCGCCGACCCGTACCGCCTGGCGCGCGACATCCGCGGCATCGGCTTCCTGTCGGCCGACACCATCGCCCAGAAGCTGGGCATCGCGCGCGACTCGCCGTTGCGCGCCCGCGCGGGCGTCTCGCATGCGCTGGCCGAGGCCGCGTCCGAGGGACACTGCGGCCTGCCGCACGCCGAGCTCGTGCCGCTGGCGGTGAAGCTGCTGGAGATCGCACCCGACGTCATCGAGGCCGCCATCGCGCAGGAGATCGAGGACGGGGTGCTCGTGCCCGAGACCATCGATGGGCAGCCGTGCGTGTTCCTCGCGCCGCTGCACCAGGCCGAGCGCTCCATCGCCGCTCAGGTCGAGCGCCTGAAGACCCAAGCCGCGCCGTGGCCGGCCATCGACGCCGACAAGGCGATGGCCTGGGTGCAGCGCAAGCTCGCCATCGAGCTGGCCGAAAGCCAGCAGTCGGCATTGCGGCTGGCGCTGTCGTCGAAGCTGCTGGTCATCACCGGCGGCCCCGGCGTGGGCAAGACCACGCTGGTCAACTCGATCCTGACCATTCTGCGCGCCAAGGAGGTCCACGCCCTGGCCGCCGCGCCCACCGGACGCGCAGCCAAGCGGCTGTCAGAGTCCACCGGCCTGGAAGCCCGCACCATTCACCGGCTGCTGGAGGTCGATCCGCGCAACGGCCAGTTCAAGCACAACGAGGATTCACCGCTGCAGTGCGATCTGCTGGTGGTGGACGAGGGCTCGATGATCGACGTGCCCCTGGCCAACCAGCTGCTCAAGGCCGTCGCCACGCGCTCGGCCGTCATCTTCGTCGGCGACGTGGACCAGCTGCCCTCGGTCGGGCCGGGACAGTTCCTGGCTGATCTCATCGCCAGTGGCGCTGTGCCCGTCGTGCGGCTCACCGAGGTGTTCCGCCAGGCGGCGAGCTCGCGCATCGTGCGCGCGGCGCACCAGGTCAACCAGGGCCACTTTCCCTCGCTGCCGGCCAAGGGCGAGCCCTCGGACTTCTACTTCGTGCCGGTGGAGGATGCCGAGGCGATCGCTCCGACGGTCGTGGACCTCGTGGCAGAGCGGCTGCCTGGCAAGTTCGACGTGGATGCCGTGCGCGACATCCAGGTGCTGTGCCCGATGAACCGCGGCGCCAGCGGCGCACGCGGCATCAACCCGCTGCTGCAGGCCAGGCTCAACCCGCCGGGCGCGAGCAGCGTCACGAAGTTCGGCAACACCTTCGGCGTCGGCGACAAGGTCATGCAGATGGAGAACAACTACGACCGCGACGTCTACAACGGCGACATCGGCCTGGTGGCACAGATCGACCCCGAGGAGCAGGAGCTGGTGGTGGAGTTCGACGGCCGGCCGGTGATCTACCCCTGGGCCGAGCTCGACGAGCTGACGCTGTGCTACGCCACGACGATCCACAAGTCGCAGGGCTCCGAGTACCCGGTGGTCGTGATCCCGCTGTCCACCCAGCACTTCATGATGCTCAAGCGCAACCTCGTCTACACCGGCATCACCCGCGGCAAGCGGCTGGTGGTGCTGGTGGGCCAGAAGCGCGCGCGGGCCATGGCGGTCAAGGGCCGGCAGACCCGGCGCCGCTGGTCCAAGCTGCGCGAGCGGCTGGCTTGAGCGCATGGCAAGGCGCCCAGCTGTGCGCCCTGTTGCCACGCGGCGGCTGCAGCCAACACTTGGCTCGTCGTCGAGCCACTCCACAGCACAGGGGCCGTACCGTCAGCCCCGCGCCTCGCCCGTGATCTCGACCAGCACCACTTCCCAGCGATCCACCTTGAGGGCGTCCTGGTAGGCCGGCGCGGTCTGCTCGCGGCTGCGCGCCATGATGCCGGTGACCACGGCGTTGCAGCGGGCGGTGTCGGGCAGTGCCGCGGCCTTGGCCAGGCGCCCCACCACATGGCCCTCGGGCGTGAGCACGCAGCGGTTGGCGATGCGCACGGCGGCGCCGGCGCAAAGTCCCGCGATGTGGCCGTGCACGGGATGGTGGGCTGGCAGCCGCCCGGCATAGCCCAGGTCCATCTCTGCCGGCCCCAGCGTCACGAAGCGCCTTTGCAGTTCGCTCCGGAAGGTGGGCCGGGTCTCAGGCAACAGGGCATGCACACCCTCCAGCGAACCGAGGTCGGCCAGGAACGGGTGCCGTCCGTCCTCGGCCTTGAAGAGGGTGAGCGTCTGCCGGGCCCGCGTCATCGCCACGTAGAGCAGCCGCCGCTCGTCATCCCGGCCCGAGCGCCAGTCGCCGCCGTCCATCACGATGACGTGGTCGAACTCCAGGCCCTTGGCGCCATGCGCGGTGAGCAGCCGCAGCGCGTCCATGCTGCCGTCGCGCCGCGCCTCGGCCGAGCACTCGAAAATCCACTCGACCACTTCCGCGGGTGGCACCTGCGTGGCGGTGCTGGCCTGGGCCATCTCGTCCACCGCCGCGTGCAGGTCCGTCCAGAAGGGGTTGGCCGGCTGCCCAGACTGCTGGCGCCGCAGCCAGCGCAGCACGGCCCCCATCCGCACGAGGCCGCCGCGCCGGGCCTTGAGCAGATCCAGCAGGCACCTTCCTTCCCGTGACTGCACCACCGACAGCGCGGAGCCGGCCTCGCGCGGCGGCGGGGTGCAGCGCAGGCCTTCGACCTCGCACAGCGCGCGCAGCGGCTGCAGCGGTTCGCTGGTGCGCGAGAGCACGGCGATGTCGCCCAGCCGGGTCGCGAGATCCAGCCGGCGGATGCGCGCCACCTCCTGCAGCACCAGCTGCGCCTGCAGGTTGGGCTCCACCAGCGCCGAGATGAGCCGCACGCGCCCGCGCGAGTCGCCATCGAGATCGCTCCAGCGGCCACCCGCGCTGTGCTCGCCACGCCGGTTGTCGATGCGGATGGGATGGTCCACCTTCATGCGCTCGGCCCCGCGCTGGATCACGTGGTTGGCCGCGGCGATGATGTGCTGCGTGGAGCGGAAGTTCTCCACCAGGAAGGTCACCTCGGCGTCGTAGTCCTGCTGGAAGCGGCGGATGAACTCGACGCTGGCGCCCTTGAAGGCGTAGATGTTCTGGTCGTCGTCACCCACGGCCATGAGGTTCAGGCGCCCGTCGGCGTCTGCGAGCCGCCGTCCGGCCAGGGCGCTGACCAGCGCGTACTGGCGCCGGTCGATGTCCTGGTACTCGTCGACGAAGATGTACTCGTAGCCCTGCAGCAGCCGGTCGCGCGCCTCGTCGGCATCGGTGAACGCCTGGCTGGCGCCGCCGAGCAGGTCGATCGCGTCCTGCAGCAGCTGCTCGAAGTCCACCGGGCCCTGGCGCTCGGTGCCCGCGAGGCTGGTGCCCGTGAGGCGCAGCGCCATGGCGTGGTAGGTCAGCACGGTCACGCCGCGCGCGTCGTCGCCCACGAGCGCCAGCAGCCGCCGGCGCAGCTCCAGCGCGGCGTGGCGGTTGAAGGTCAGCGCGATGATGTGGGAGCTCGGCACGCGGCGCACGCGCAGCAGCCAGGCGATGCGGTGCACGATGACGCGCGTCTTGCCCGAGCCCGGGCCCGCGAGCACCAGGTGGTTGCCGCGCTCGGGCCTGCGCACCAGAGCCTCCTGCACCGGGTGCTGCAGCGCATCGACGATGCGCCGGTACGACTCGTCGGTGGTGGCCAGGTCCAGCACCTCGGTGCGCCCGCGAAAGCGCTGGCGCAGGAAGTCGCGCCGCGGCAGGGTGAAGTAGTCGTGCACCAGGGCGTCGGCCAGCGCCTGGTCCTGGGTGCCCAGCCGCGCGTACTCGTGCATGACGTGGGTCTGCAGCGTGCGCTCGCGGTAGTGCTCCTGCAGCGGCGCGTAGTCCTCCTTGAGAAAGCGGCGTTGGGCTCCTTCGGGCCGCACCTCGATGGTCATGGCCGCACGAAACACTGCCCGCCCCATGTCGAGCTGCAGGACGGCGTTGTCGTGCATGTACAGCAGCGCATGCTCCAGCGCGACCGCCGCATCGCGCAGCGTCGTGGCCAGCTCCAGGTCGCTCTCGATGGCATCGAGCAGCTCGCTGGACTTGCACTCGACGATGCAGTGGGCCTGCCGGGTGCCAGGTGGCAGTTTCGCCAGGAGCGCCCCCAGCACCACCCGGCACACGACGCGCCGGCGCGCGCAGATCTCGCGCACCTGGGACCAGGGCCGGTGCAGCACCAGGTGCAGGCTTTCGGCCCCGGCGCTGCGCACGCTGAACATGCTGCGCTGCCCGGTG
Source organism: Pseudomonadota bacterium (assembly GCA_023410975.1). Lineage (GTDB taxonomy): Bacteria > Pseudomonadota > Gammaproteobacteria > Burkholderiales > Burkholderiaceae_C > Azohydromonas. The sequence continues at coordinate 31,376 of JAEYPG010000179.1, read as the reverse complement.
CCGGCGCCGAACGGCTCGCACAGCGAGCGCAGGCACTTGCGCACGCGCTCCGGGTGCACGGTGGCGGCCTCGCGCTCGTGCAGGCCCAGCCGCTCGCGCAGCGCCGAGCACAGCGGCCGCAGGTTCAGGACCTGCGGCGTGGCATCCATGGCGGCGTCGGGCGCGAGCTCGGCCATGAGCTCCAGCAGCGCCTGCTCCAGCCGCTCCAGGCGTTCGAGCTCCAGGTCCGAGGCGCCCGTGACGCCCTTGCTCAGCGCCGCCTTGAGCCCGAGGTCGCTGGCGAGCACGCCGAGCTTTTCCAGGCCATGCAGGATGCGAAAGCACTCCTCGGGCGGCACGCCGGCCTGGACCATGAGCTCGTCGGTGCTCAAGCCCTCGGGCGACTGGCTGGCGTAGAGCCCGGTGGCCACGGCCAGGTACTGCTGCGCCAACCCGTCCCTCAGGCCGGCGGCGCGGATGCGCGCGGTGGCTTCCTGCAGCGTGGACAGGCGCAGGCTCGTTGCGAAGACGCGGCTGCGGTTCTCGTTGCGCCGCAGGAAGCCGCTGCGCTCGAGCCACGCCACGGCGGTGGCGACCTTGGTGGTGGCATCGGGCGCATCGATCTCGATACCCGTGCCGTCCGCGTCGAGCAGCAGCTCCTTGGCTGAGACCACGATCTCCAGGCTGCGGAAACGCTCGCAGCGCTGGCGGATGGCCTTGAGCAGCGCCGTGAAGTCCCGCTGCGTCAGCCGCGAGGTGGCCGCTAGGCGGAACTGGGTCTCGATGTCCTCCTCGTCGAAGAGCAGCACGCAGCGCGCGGGCAGTCCGTCCCGGCCGGCGCGCCCGGCCTCCTGCAGGTAGTTCTCCAGCGAGCCAGGCACGTCGGCATGCACCACCAGGCGGATGTCGGGCTTGTCCACGCCCATGCCGAAGGCGTTGGTGGCCACGATGACGTCGAGCTGCCCCTGGATGAAGTCCTGCTGGATGGCCTTCTTGCGCGGCGGCTCCAGGCCGGCGTGGAAGTGCTCGCAGCGCAGGCCGCCGTGGCGCAGCAGCTCGGCGAAGGTCTCGGTGGACTTGCGCGTGGCACAGAAGACCACGGCCGAGCCGCCCTCGCGCACCGCGGCGGCCACCATCTCCATGATGCGCTGCGCCTTCTCGGCCCGCAGCGTCCGGATGACGCGGTAGTCCAGGTTGCGCCGCTCGTGGCCGCCCAGGAACCGCTGCAGCGTGAGGCCGAGCTCGGTGGCGAAATGCCCGGCAAGGTCGTCGATGACCTCGGGCTTGGCCGTGGCGGTGAAGCAGGCCACGGGTGCCTGCTGCTCGGCAAAGTGCTCGCGGATGAAGCGCGCCACGAAGAGGTAGTCGGTACGGAAGTCGTGCCCCCACTTGGAGAGGCAGTGCGCCTCGTCGAACACCCAGGTGGCGATCTGGCGCAGCCGGATGGCCTCGGCGAAGGCGCGGTTGCGGAACTGCTCGGGCGACACCAGCACGATGCCGGCATCGCCCAGCCGGATCTTGTCCAGCGCCGCGCGCCGCTCCGGTGGCGTGAGCAGCCCGTTGATCGTGACGGCGCAGTGCACGCCGGCGGCCACCAGGTTGTCGAGCTGGTCCTTCATCAGCGACTGCAGCGGCGACACGATGACCGTGAGCCGGCCGCTGCGCGCGTAGTGGGCCAGCGCCGGCAGCTGGTAGCAGATGGACTTGCCGCCGCCCGTGGGCAGCACGGCCAGCAGGCTCTGGCGCGCCAGGCCCGCCACCACGATCTCGCGCTGCAGCGAGCCGCCGGCAGGGGCGGCCGGCTGCGCACGGAAGCCCGGCTTGCCGAAATGGTGCCGCAGCAGGGTTTCGGGATCGTGCTGCCGGGCGCAGTAGCGGCACTCGGGGTCCTGGCAACGGGTTTCGCGCAGCTCGCGCACGAGATCGCGCACGGCCGGCACGCTCGCGTACACCCAGGCCGGCAGCACCGAGTTGCCGCCGGCCACCCGCAGCCAGCTCAGCGCGTAGGCGATCGGCCAGCGCAGGCCGACGTCGCCTGCCAGCTCCTCGTCCCCCAGCCGCTGCAGCCGGGTGCTGCAGCACAGGTCGGCGAAGCCAGCGTGCACGGCGGCGCGAACAGCGGCTGCGTCAGGCGCGCTCGCACCCCGGATGCGCGTGAAGAGCGCGTCGAGTGCGCTGTCGTGCTGCAGCAGCGCGTGCAGCGTGCCGCACCAGGCGGGGTCCGTGGCGTGCAGCGCCTCGAAGGCCTGGATCTCGTCGGCAAGCAGCTCCAGGGCCAGCCGGGCGTCCAGCAGCGGCTCGCTGCGGGCGTCGGAGACGAGCTGGTAGCCCTTGACGAGCCGGTGGTACGGGTTGCGCGGGAAGGCCAGGGCCGACAGCTCCAGCGTGTCGACCAGCGGCAGCTCCAGGCACTGCAGCCCTGGATACTGCTGTGCCAGCAGCGGCAAGTCGTGGCGGCGCAGGTTGTGGCCGGCAACGAACCGTGCGCCCGCTGTCACCTCGTCCAGGCGCTGGCGGACCTCGTCAGGGCGGGTGCGCGCGACGTGCAGGTCCACGCGTGCGTCGCGGTCGCCGCGCAGGGCCGCCAGCCGGAAGATGCGGTTGTCCTGCGCCGGGTTGGACTCGATGTCGATCGAGCAGGCCCGCAGCCACGCCGGCCAGTCCGGCAGGGACGTGGCCGCGAGGACCGGATCGGGCTGCTCCAGTGCGGTCATGGCACACCCTGATGGGCCGCCCGCGCAGAGCCCCTGCCCGGCCCGCGCTCAGGTGCAGACCTGCATGGCATGGGAGGGCAACTGGTGTCCATGAGGGCTTGATTCTGACCGATGGCTCAAGGGCGGCCGCGCATCGGGCGGCTCGTGCCGCACCACGCCGACGCCGCCGCGTCGTGTGGACGGCGTTGCGCCGGCCTCGAGGGCCGGACGCGCCGAGGCGGCACGCCGAGCTCGGGAGCGACGATGGCTGGTGCTGCCCATCGGCGTCAGCGACGCACGCCAGATGGGCCCGGACTCGGACTTGCCGGTTTCCCGGGGCACTGTCACATTGGCCGACGCATTTTCCGGCGCGCCGCCATGACGACGCCCTGGATGGAGGACCTGACCTTGTCCATTGCACACGAGCTGCCCGCCCTGCTGAGCACGGTGCGCACGCCGGGCGACTTCTGCACCGCAGGCACGATCGAGCTGGCGCTCCCGCTGCTGACGGTGCAAGGCGTCGGGGCGGTCGCGCTGCCGCTGCTGCCGCAGCAAGCTGAACAACTCATCGCCATTGCCGACCGTGCACCTTACGGCCGCGGCGCGCAGACGCTCGTCGACACCTCGGTGCGACGGACCTGGCAGATCGGTGCCGAGCGCGTGACGATCGAGGGCGCTTCCTGGGCGCGGACGCTGCAAGCCATCGTCGAGAGGGCGGCCGAGGGGCTGGGCGTGACGACCGCCGTGACGGCGCAGCTCTACAAGCTGCTCGTCTACGACGAGGGCAGCTTCTTCATCGAACACCGCGACACCGAGAAGGCGGCGGGCATGTTCGCCACCCTCGTCGTCGCGCTGCCGTCGATCCACAGCGGGGGCGAGCTTGTCGTGCGCCACAAAGGCCGGGAGGTCCGCCTGGAGCTGCAGGGCCCGGACCCGTCGATGGCGGCGTTCGCCGCGTTCTACGCCGACTGCGTGCACGAGGTCCTGCCCGTCACTTCGGGGTGTCGCCTGGTGCTGGTCTACAACCTGGTGCGCGAGGGACGAGGCCGGCTGCCCCAGCCTCCCGACTACGAGGCCGAGACGCAGCGCATCGCGGCGCTGCTGACAGCCTGGGGCGCAGGCGAATGGGGGCCGGATGACGAAGCCCCGGCGAAGCTGGTCTATCCGCTGGAGCATGCGTACACCCCGGCGGAGCTGTCTTTCCAGGCCCTCAAGGGGGCGGACGCCGCCGCCGCCGCCGTGCTGGCCGCCGCGGCGCAGCGCTCGGGCTGCGAATTGCACTTGGCGCTGCTCACCATCGAGGAAAGCGGCAGCGCCGAGTACAGCGGCTACTCCGGCCGCTCCCGGCGCGACGACGAGTTCGAGATCGTCGAGGTCTGCGACAGCAGTGCAGTGTTGTCCGACTGGCGAAGCCCCGACGGCGCTGCGGCCGAGTTCGGGGCCTTTCCCGTCGAAGACGGCGAGCTGTGTCCGCCGGACATGTTCGAGGACATGGAGCCCGACGAGCAGGAGTTCCAGGAGGCCACGGGCAACGAGGGCGCATCCTTCGAGCGCAGCTACCGACGCGCCGCCCTGGTGCTGTGGCCGAGGGCGAGGCGGCTGGAAGTCATCAGCGCAGCGGGCCTGCCGGTGAGCCTGCCCTGGCTCGCCTCACTGGCCCGGCGCTGGCAGGACAGCGGCGCCCCCACCGATTCGCCGCTGTGGAAGGAGGCCCATGAGCTTGCCGGGCACATGCTGGACGCCTGGCCGCCAAGCGATGGCTCGCCCCGCTACCGCGAGGGACCAGGCGCTGCTGCCAGGATGCTGGCCACGCTGGCACAGCTCAAGGACACAGGGCGCATTGACGCCTTCCTGGCCGATATCAGCGCCGCTGGCGACTACGGCAAGAGCGACAACGAGGCCCTGCTCGCGGCCGCAGGGCTGCTCGCGCCGCGGCGCGCGGCCGTGCTGATCGAGCACATCGTCAGGGCGAACGCTGCGAAGGACCCCGGTGCCTGTGCGGACCTGCTTGCCCGTGGCGCTGCTGCACCGCCGCTCGGACGCCCTGCGCCAGACCTCATCGCCGCGGCCAGGGCGCTGGTGGATGCGCTGCCCGGCGACCCGGCGCGAGCACCGCAGCCACCGGCCAACGCGTGGTGGCGGCGCCAAGAGATCAGCTCCGATTTCATCGTCGATCTCGTGGCGGCGCTCGAGCGCATCGACGCGACGTTGGCCCGGCTGGCCGTCGACCACCTCCTGGCCTGGCCCAAGACCTACGATCTGGATGCCGTCATCCTGCCTGCGCTCAGGCACCTGACCAGCCAGGCCACGACACGCGACACCCCTGGCGTGCAACGGCTGCGCGCCGCGTGCGTGCAACACCTTCGCGCGCGCACGGCCGAGCCGCTGGAGCCGCCGACCAACTGGACCCGAGCCGCCACACTCAACTGCCGGTGCGCCCATTGCTCCGAGCTCGCCAGGTTTCTGCGGAACCCAGACGAGCAATCATGGACTCTCAAGGCCGCCGAAGCCGTCCGAGCCCACGTCACTTCGACCGTGCAACACTGCCGCTGCGACCTGGACCTCGTCACACAACGACGCGGCAGTCCCTACAGCCTTGTATGCACCAAGAACCAAGCCAGCTACGAGAGACGGGAAAAGCAGCGCCGTGAAGATCTCCAAGACCTGGAACGTCTGGGATAGCATTTATGGTTCATTGAAAACGCGCGTGGCATGCCAGCCGTAATGCATTTTCATCCTGCTTGCTCAAGTCTATTTGCGTATGTCAAGACAAAGTTGAAATGTCGCATGACCGGCAATGGCAGCTCAAGCTGCCTTCGTGTTGACCTGCGCAATGGCGGAGTGCAAGTGTGGACGCTCAAGTGCTCCATCGCTTACCAATAGACGGGCACACACTTAATTCATCAATGCATCCTGAGGTTAATTGATATGAGGCAAGGAAAATACACGCTGATCATATAACCGGCCGCAGGCTCCAGAGCAGCTGGGGAGGGTCCTCAGTGGCCTGCGGTCATGGGACTGATCATGAAACAAGCAAGCGATAGCAGTCGTGCATTGCGTCGCCACCACTCTTGCCGCCTTAAAAAAGCTAGACGCTTATATTGGGGTATGGGAACTGGGGCGGAAAACGCTCCGGATGATCGCCGTCTTGGTATCGTGATCTCAACTGCTGCGCTGTGCTCCTGCCATATGTGCGGGAATCCGCGCCGCTATTGGAAGACCAAAGACGCGTTGACGGTACAGGAGCAGCGCTTGTTCCAAGACCTCCTCCAGGATATTCAGGGAGAATCTCAACCAAGTTGATCGTGGCGTCGGCGTGATCCGTACGGGCCGAATCAATGCAGTGCGAGAATATCTCGTGCGGCAACGTGACGCTGCTGGAGCGTGAGGGCCCGGACGGGACGCTGCCGAAGGACTTCGCGCACCAGTCTGACTTCGGCACCCAGCGTCGCCGCGTGGGTCGCTGCGGTTTCCAAGCAACCCTCAGTGGGAATACCACCTCGTCGAACAAGCAGTGGTCCTAGGGGTTCTCGGACTTTCAGTGCATTTTGGTGCGCTTCGGTGTCAAAAGTCCAATGAAGTCAATAACTTGCGTCCCTGCCGACAGTCACCCTGGTAGATTTCGTACAACATTTTCCAAGTGCTTGTCGCGCAAAGAGAAAATGGCAGCAGGCGCACCAAAATGCACCGGAAGTCCGAGAACCCTTGAGCGCGCGCTGCAGCCCGCCAGCGGCACGATCGGTCTGGTGCTGGGCCTGGCCGGGCGGCATGCGGTGGGGCTGACTGACGCGCTCATCGGCCAGGCCAGCGTGACGGCCGCGCTCAACAGCCGCGAGGACTTCCGCCCCGGCACACGGCTGGAGCTCTCGGCCGGCTGGTCGCATGCCTACTCGCCGCACCTGGGCACCGTGCTGCAGCTCAACCTGCGCCACCGCACGAACGACTGCGGTGCGCAGGCCGAGCCGCAGAACAGCGGCTCGACCCTCATAGACTTGAGCCCTGGCATCACGCTGGGCGTGGGTCCGGCTTCGACGCTCTATGCCTACGTGCAGCTGCGGCTGTACCAGAAGGTCACGGGTATCCAACTGGTGCCGTACGCGGCCTTTGCTGTCGGATGGACCTCGGATTTCTGATGCGCCCGAATACGCCTGCAACGGGCTCACCCAGCCGCTTCTGCAGCGCGGCCGGGACCATCGAAAGTCGCCTCTGAGTGTTACCTCTCATGCGGCTTTACCGCTCCTTTCCCACTCACAGGTCCAGCACCAGCCCGACCGACAGTCAAGTCAGCACGATGGGCACCCGAGCCCAGCCGCCGACGGGCGAGACCGCGCGCTCGGCCGGCTGCTGCGGATCGAGCGTGATCGAAGTCGTCGCAGCGAGCAGCTCACGCACGACAATGCGCAGCTCAAGCGTCGCGAGCAGGCGCCCCGGGCAGGCGTGCGGCCCGATCCCATACACCAGGGTGCGGTCGGCGTTGGCCCGCGGATCCAGCGCGTTCGGATCCCCAAAGACGGTCTCGTCGCGGTTCGCCGAAGTCCAGTTCAGCTTCACCCGGGCCGCCGCGGGCAGCACCACATCCCCGATCGTCAGCGGGCACGTCGTGATGCGGCGGCTGGACACGAACGGGTCGTCGATGCGCAGGATCTCGTCGAGAACGGCGTCCAACTCGGCGTCGGCAACGCCGGCGCGCAGCCGCTCTTGCAGCCCCGGCTGCGAGGCCAAGTGGTGCACGAGCACCCCCACGCACAGTGCGATCGACCCCAGGTCGCCGCCGGTCCAGTTGCGCAGGACCGAGACGATCTCCGCCTCGCTGAGCGGCCGGCCGTTCACCTCGGTGCGCATCAGCTCGGTGGTGACATCGCGCGCGCCTCCCGGCGACGCGCCTGCGCGGCGTGGTTCGAGCACCGACCGGATCAGGGCGTCGAAGTCCTCCGCCACCCGCTGCGTCCACGCCCGGTCTCCCGAGCGTGTCGCTGCATGGTTCTCGGCCACCCAGGCGACGAGACGCTCCTCCAGCGCAGCCGGCCAGCTCAGCCACATGCTCTGCGCCCGCACCGCGAAGCGAGTGCCGAGCTCGGACACCGCATCGACGCCGACGCCCCGCGGCAGCGACGCGACCAAGTCCGCCGCGATGCGGCGGAAATCCTCCTGGAAAGGAGCAAGCGCCTCAGGACTGAGGAAGCGGTCCAGAGCCTGCCGGTACGCGGCGTGTTCGGCCGCGTCGAGGCCGTTCGGGACGTGGAGGTGACTCGACACCGCACTGGAGAAGCCGTCGGGGTCCAGCGCGGCCTGTACCACCAGATCGTGGCGCAACAGCACCCATTCGCCGTGGACATTGCGCACCACACCGTGCCGGGGACGCAGCTCGTCGGTGTAGGCCCTCAGGTCCCGGCCGGTCGCGGACAGGTCATCCGGCATGTGGTCGGTCATCCTCAGCTCCTTGTCGCGGACGACAGCCGGCACCGCAACAGCTCGGCCGGCGAAGCGCACTCGGGTGCAGAGCGACGCCAGCAGCGTATTTCTGGCGAAACCACCGTTTGGCGAACCCGCGGTGCGCAGCTCGAGCGAGCCTTGCACGGGCCGCCAGTCCTACGTTGGCGACTGCGCGACATCGGGCATCCTCATCCGGCCATCGGGCCCGACCAGGTAGACCCTCGTCGGCGGGTAAGCCTGCAGCAACGCCGCGGCCTGCGCTGGCGGCCCGATCGACAGCACCGTTGACAACCCATCCGCCAGCGTCGCCCGTGAGGCGGCCACGGAAACCGACAGGTAGTGGTTGGCGCTGCGGCCCGTGCGGGGATCCAGCAGGTGGTGGATGCGCGGGTCGGTGCCGAACACGGTGCCGTAGCCCGCGGACGTCGCCAGGGCCGGCAACGCGCCGCGGTCTTCACCCAGCGGCAGTTCAAGGATGGTGCGGGTGAGCTCGCGTGGATCGAGGATGCCCGCGCGCCAGGCCTGGCCGTCGGCTCGGTGGCCGAGCACACGCGCCTCGCCGAGATCGATCAGCACATCGTCGAAACCCGCGGCCCGCAGCAGATCGGCCACGCGGTCGGTCACATAGCCCTGAGCGACGCCGTTGAGCGTGACCGCCATGCCGGGCCTGCGCAGGCGCACGAGGTCGGGGCGCAGCTCGACCGCCCTGAAATCCACCAGGCGCAGCACCCGCTCGATCGCCTGCGGCCGGGGCCCGCCGGGCGCGCAACCCGGCGTGGCAAAGTGGTTCGCATACAGCCGGTACAGCGGTTGTATCGTCGGATCGAAGGCGCCGGCGCTGCGCTGCGACAGCGACAGGCTGAAGGCCAGCAACTCGACGAGCTCATGCGGAGGCTCGGGCAACTCACCCTGCGCATTCAGCCGCGAGAGCGCCGAGTCGGCGCGGTAGAGGCTGAAGATGGCTTCCAGCCGTTGCAGCTCGCGCACGCAGGCCTCCAGCTGCGCCTGCGCCCTGGCGCGATCCGGGTGGACCAGCGTCATCGATGCCAAGGCACCCATGGCGGTCCCGCGCCAGACACAGAGCGGTGGCGTGGCCGCTGCGCGCACGGCGTGCCAAGGCGCCAGGGCGGCGCAATTGGCCGCGATGGAGAGAATGCGGCGGCGGCTGGACATGTCAGGCCTCACTGCGATGGATGGCTGGCGCCGCTGCCGTGCAGGTCGACCGGCCCGAGCACGTAGGCGTCAGGGATGTCGGCCAGCCGGACCACGCGGCCGCCGTGGGTGGCGGTGAAGGCTTCGGCCAAGGCCTGATCAGAGAACGGCACCGCCTCCGGCGCGCCCATGCCGCCACGCATGTCGCCGTCGATCACGAACCAGGCCTTTCGGGGATCCACCCAAGCGCCCGCTTCCGGCTGGCCCCAGTGCCTGGCTCGCGCCATGTCGTTGACGTAGACGGCGGCGATGTCGCGCGGCTCCTCAGGCAGCCGCAGGAACGCCAGGGTGTCGCGCACGGACGAGAACCACAGCGGGTCCTTGCGGCTGGACAGATGGACCTGTCCTTTAGGACCTTCGTGGTCCACGAGCAGCATGCCGCAGTAGTGTCCGGTGGCCCCGGCATGTACCTCGGCCGGCGGTGGCGGCGGTGGTGAGGCCGATCGGCTGCAGCCCGCGACCAGCGCCGCAGAGGCCAACAGCGCGGCGGCGCCCCGCACGAACTCGCGCCGGCATACCGTGCTACTCATAGCGGCCTCCTGCGGAACACCGCGATGGCTAGCGCCAGCGGCACGAGGATCCAGGCCGCCAGCACGGCCAGGAACACCGCTGCCGGCAGCGCCGCCGGATCACCGGGGCCCGCCATGCCGCTGTAGACCGACACGGTCTCGCTGGCGGTCATGTTGAACAGGCGGTAGACGTCGGTGGGATTGAGCAGCAGCAGTGCGTCGAGCTCGGACTTGCCCAGCACGCGCCCCTGGTCGGCAACCAGCACGCCCAGCAACGCCGTGTCGTAGAGCAACACGAAGAACAGCCACGCGCCGACTGCCAGGCCCGCGGCGGTCGCGCGCTCGCGCACCAGCGTGCTGGCCAGGCCGCCCAGCGCCACGAAGGAGGCCCCCAGCATCACCGAGGTCAGCATCATGCCCCCGAAGGCCTGCAGGGCCTGCGTCCCGACACCACCGCGCAGCCACAGCGCGGCGGCTGCCGAGCCGTAGCCGAGCACGGTCGCGACGCCGAGGATCACGACCTGCCCCACTCCCTTGCCGACCACGACCTGCCAGCGTGCCACCGGGTAGGCCAGCAGCAGCATCAGCGTGCCGCGCTCGTGCTCGCCGACGATGCTGTCGAAGGACAGCAGCAGCGCCAGCAGCGGCACGAGGAAGATGGTCAGGCTGGCCAGGCTGACGACCACCACCGCCAGCGGATCGGCCTTGACCACACCGGTCGGTGCGCTGCCAAGCAATGCCAGCGACAGCGCCAGCGCGGCCATCAGCACCGTCGTGGCCAGCACCCAGCGGTTGCGCAGGCCGATGCGGACTTCCTGCGCCGCGACCGTGAACAGGCTCATGGGGCTTCGCCCTCCTCTTGCGCCGCGCCGACGAGATGGTTGTACAGCTCCTGCAGCCCGGGTGCTGCGATGTCCAGATCTTCCACCTCGCCGGCCTGCGCGATGGCGCGCAGCGTCGCCATCTTCGCCTGCGGGGCCACGAGGAGCGTGAGCGCCGTGCTGCTGCGCTCGGTGCAGCGCACCTGCGGCGGCAGTAGGGCCAGCACCGTGGCGGTGGAGCAGGTGCGCACCTGCAGCCGGATGCGGACTTCGGCCGTGACGCCGCGGCGCAGCTCGGGCAGCGTGCCGGCGGCCAGCAGCCGGCCGCCGTGCATGATCGCCGCGCGATCGACGCGCTGCTGTACTTCGTCCAGCGCATGGGTGGAGATCAGCACCGTTGCACCGCTGCGGCGCAACCGGTCCACCATCTCGTAGACATCGCGCCGCGACGCAGGGTCCAGGCCGCTGGTCGGCTCGTCAAACAGCAGCAGGCGCGGCTCGCCGATCAGCGCCTGCGCGATGCCCAGGCGTTGGCGCATGCCCTTGGAATACGTTGCCAGCCGCCGGTGCGCCGCATGGGCGATACCTACCCGCTCCAGCAACTCGGCATTGAGCCGGATCGGCGTGCCCTTGAGCCGCGCATAGAAGGCCATCAACTCGTGGCCCGTCATCGCGCCATGGAACGCGACGCTCTCGGGCAGGAAGCCGATCGTGCGCCGCACCTGGACCGCGCTGAGGCCGGCCGGGTCCGTGCCGCCCACCCGCACCGAGCCCTCGTCCGGCCGTATCAGGCCCAGCAACAGCTTGATCAACGTCGTCTTGCCTGCGCCGTTGTGCCCAACGAGCGCCGTCGCCTCGCCCGCCATCAGCGGCAGCGACACGCGGTCGAGCGCCGTCACGGCGCCGTAGCGCTTGGTGACCGCGCTCCACTCGGCCACCACCGTCATCGCGCGTCCGGCGCCGGCGTGCGCGCCGGATGCATCAGCGGCGCGGAGTCGATCACGCCGCCGGGATAGAGGGCCGGAAAGCGGGACTGCGCCCAGCGCACCATCTGCACGGCCGGGCTGGTACTCAGGGCCTTGGCCGCCGGCAGCGTCCACAGCACCTGGTCCATCACGTCGTTGGGCCGGTAGGGCCGGTCGGCGATGCCGTTGCCGTCGAGATCGAAGGCGGGGTTGTCGCTCCAGTAGTTGCCGCGCCCTTGGTAGGCCCAGTCGATGAACCGCGTGCCGACGTACTTCACCTGCACGCCGTTGCCGATGAAGGCGTTACCGCTCACGATGTTGCCCTCGGAGCCGGCCGTGAAGTGGATGCCGATCGGACAGCGCTCGAACCAGTTGTCGCGCAGCACGTTGCGATGCGCGTTGTAGATGAAAACGCACTTCTCGTGGCCGTGCCGCACGACGTTGCCCACGACTTGCGAAGCGTTGGTGAAATTGAGCATCAGGCCGTGGGTGTCGTCATCGTCGGAGACGTTGTCGCGGATCTCCAGGCCGTCCGAGAACATCAGCGCCCAGGCCATATGGTTGCCGCGCGAGCGGTTTCCGACGATGCGGCTGTCGTGCGTGTACATGTAGTGGATCGCAAAGCGCAGGTTGGTGAAGCTGTTGCGCTCGAAGACGTTTTGGCGGCTGGTGATGACGAAGATGCCGTCGCGGCCGTGGCTGATCGTGTTGCCCACGACCTGCGTGCCCGGCGCATTCCAGATCGATACGCCGTCCCCGGCATCCGACAGGCGCAGGTCGCTGCGGCCAACGATCTCGTTGCTCTCGACCAGTGATGCGGCCGCGCCATGCACGTAGACGCCGAAGAGGTTGTCCACGAGCCGGTTCGAGCGGATGCGGGCCCTTGGCGCGCTTTGCTGCAGCAGGATGGCCGCATCCATGTCCGGCACGGTGCGGCCCGAGCCCCTGATCTCCAGGCCTTCGACGCGCACGTCGGGCGCGGTGACGACGACGACGCTGCCCCGGCCATTGCCTTCGAGCACGGCACCCGCGTCGCCGACCAGCGATACCGACCGATCGATGTGCACCGGCCCCGCGTGGCGCCCCGGCGCCAGGCGCAGGACCTCGCCGGCCGCTGCCTTGTCCAGCAGCGGCTGCAGCGCTTGGCCGGGCACGACCAGGCGCTCGGCGAGCGCAGCGCCGGACGCCGCCAACGCAGCCGCAACTCCAGCGACGGCAAACCGCCACGGCATGGACAACAACCTCAGGTACGTCGCGGTTGGACCAGCATGCGCCCCTTCATCTCCATGTGCATCGCATGGCAGAACCACTGGCAGTAGTACCAGAAGACGCCCGCCCGGTCGGCCTTGAAGGTGACGGACACGGTGGCCTGCGGCGGTACCTCCATCGCGATGCCGTAGTTGACGATGGTGAAGCCGTGCGTGAGGTCCTCCACCATGTCCCGATTGGTCACGTAGATCGTGACCTCATCGCCTTGCTTCACGGTGAAGTCGGTCATGCTGTAGGTGGGTGCCACCGAGAACATGTACACCCGTACCTTGTTGCCCTGGCGCACGACCTGCGAAGCGGACTCCAACTCGACGTTGTCGGCCTTGGCCTGCTGCCGCGCGTCTTCCCACATGGGATCGTCGCGCTTCCACAGGCTGATCGGGTTCACCTTCGAGCGATGGATGATGGTGGCATCGTGCGGCTCGGCAAAGCTGGGAGAGTCGTGCACCAGAACCATCTTGTCGCCCGAGATGTCGACGAGCTGGTCGCACTCGGGCTTGAGCGGGCCGACGTTGAGGAAGCGGTCCTTCGAGAACTTGTTGAGCGAAATCAGCCACTTGCCGTCCGCTTCCTTGGTCTGCCCCATGGAGGTGTGGTTGTGCCCCGGTTGGTAGTGCACGTCGAGCTTCTGGACGATGGGGTCCACCTTCGCGTCCTTGTCCTTGTACTTGGCGATCGCCTTCTCGATCGACCACTTGCAGATCTGGCTGTCGATGAACAGCGTCGTGTAGGCGTTGCCCCGTCCGTCGAACGCGGTATGCAGCGGCCCGAGCCCGAGCTCCGGCTCGGCAACCACCGTGTCGCGCGGCTGGATCTTGTCGTCGAACAGGTCGTCGAACTTGCGCACGTCGAACACCGTGACGGTGGGCGAGAGCTTGCCGTTGGCCACGACGTGGATGCCGTCGGGCGCGGTGTTGATGCCGTGCGGGCTCTTGGGCACGGGAATGTAGCGCGTGAAGCGCGACCCCTTGCGGCCGTCGAGCACCGGCACGCCCCCGATCTTCTTGAAGTCGCCCTTGGCCACCGCCTCCTCGATGCGCTTGAGGTTGAACACCACCACCCAGTCCTGCTCGGCGGCCGTGCTCTCGGCCAGCGTCACCCCTTCCTCGGAGTTGTAGCAGGTAGAGAAGCAGTACTTGCCCTGGTAGTCACCATCGACGTTGTCCAGGTTGCCGTTGACGAGTACCTGCCAGGCGACCTTCATGGTTTCACCATCAACGGCGGTGAACACGCACTGGTACTTCTTCGGTTCGTCCAGAACGCTGCCGTCGTTGGGAATCGGCGTGCGGTCCTCGCCGTTGCAGAAAACATAACCGGTCTTGGGATATTTTTGCACCCGCAAGCCGTGCACCGTGTGCTGGTTGGGCAGCTCAATGATCTTGTCGCACTTCATCACGTCGCAGCGGATACGGGCCACGCGCGTGTTCGCCTTGTCGTTGACGAAGATGTAGCGCCCGTCGTAGGTGCCGTCGGTGAACGACATGTGCGGGTGGTGCAGGTCGCCGTTGACGTAGGTGCCGCCGCGCGTCTGCAGGAACTTGCGCGTCTCGGGCAGCAAGCCTTCGGTGAGGACCTTGAGACTCTCGTTGGTCTGGCCCCAGCCGGTGGCGCTGCAGCGGTTGAACACCGGTACGCGCATGAGCTCGCGCATCGAGGGCAAGCCCATGATGCGCAGCTCGCCGCTCTGGCCGCTGGAGAAGAAGACGTAGTACTCGTCGAGCTCGCCGGGGCCGACATGCGTCTTGGCCAGCGCCGCGTTGGCGGTCGCGGCGCTCGGGGCGGCAGCGTGTGAGGCCTGCGAGCCGGGCGCTGACGGCGCGGAGGCAGCGCCGGTTGTCGTGGGCTCGCCTGCCTTCGGGCCACAGCCAGCCAGCAGTCCGCTGGAGGCCCCCGCCGCCAGCGCAACGGCCTTGGCGCCACCGCCCAGGACGGCGCGGCGCCGAGGGTCCACGGGCTTGCCTTGGTGAGAATCGTCGCTCATGACGGGCTCCTTCGAGGGTTGGAATGCCCGCTCAGGTGCCGGGTTGGCCGGTGCCCGCGGGGGTGATCGGAATGACGGTGGGCGCGGTGCCTGCCTCGGCAGCCAGAGGCGGCGGCGCCATTGCGGAGCGCCTCTCACGCTTGAGCCGGCGCTGGATGAGCACCGGACACTTGTGCTCGTGGTGGTACAGCACCTGGCAATGCAGGCAGGAGATGCACTCGTTCGGATTGATGTGCCCTTCCGGATGGATGGCTTCGACCGGGCACTCCTTGAAGCAGCGCATGCAGGGATTGCCGCACTCGCGGTAACGCTTGAGCCAGTCGAACATGCGGATGCGCCCGGGGATCGCGAGTGCCGCGCCCAGCGGGCACAGGTAGCGGCAGAAAAATCGCTCGACGAACAGGCCCGCGACCAGCAGCGCGAGGGCGAAGGCCACGAACCACCACTCGCGCATGAAGCGCAGGATGATCGCGGTCTTGAACGGCTCGACCTCGGCGAATATCTCCGCCACCGCGAGCGAGCCAAGCGACACGCCGAAGAGGCCGAGGAAGATGATGTACTTGAGCGGCCACAGCCGCTCGTGCACGCGCCACGGAATCTTGAGCTGCGGCACCTTCAGGGCCCGGGCCGCGCGGTTGGCCAGCTCCTGCAGCGCGCCGAACGGGCAAAGCCAGCCGCAGAACGGCCCGCGGCCCCAGAACAGCAGTGCTGCCGCGACCGAGCACCAGAGGATGAACACCAGCGGATCGACCAGGAACGACGACCACTGGAAACCGGTGCGCAGCGCGGTGGTGAAAGTCAGCACGTTCACCACCGAGAGCTGCGCCTGGACCGTCCATCCGAGCCAGACCAGCGTCACGGCCAGATACATCAGGCGGACGCGGTCGTAAAGCTTCTCGCGCTTCACCAGCGCGTCTTGGAAGAAGAAGATGAGCGTCAGCACCACCAGCATCGCAGCCAGCACGGCCACGGAGGCGGCCTTGCTGGCCCACAGGCGCTTCCACAGCGGCTCTCCGTCCTGGCCGGCAGCTGCGCCGTGGGCATCCACCTCCGCCGCGGCGGCGCGCGGCTCGCTCGCAGCCACCGCGGAGCCCGCTCCTGCAGTGGCAGCAGCAGCAACCACCTTGGTGTAGCGCCGGGGCAGCTCATAGGGCAGCGTGAAGGACACGAACGCCTTCTCCAGCGCGCCGGTGGCGCGCTGCACGAGCAGCTGCAGGCGCCATGGTGCCGCCGGATCGAACTCGGTGCCTGCAGGGATCAGGAAGACGCCGATCTCCTTGAGCTCGGGCGCGCCCACCGCCCGCAGTGCGCCAACGCGGCGGTGCAGCCGGTCCCGGAAACGGATCGTCTCCGCGCCCTGGATCAGCTCGATGCGGTCGAAGATGCCGCCACGAACGTAACCCGAGCCCTTGAACGAATAGAGCCCTTCCCCGGCCACGAGGATCGCCTGCTGCCCCGGCGCCAGCATCCCGGACACGCTCGCATACTCCTCGTCACCGAGCAGGCTGCGACCGATGGCCGGCTGCGACACGAGCGCGGCGTAGAGATCGATGAAGTCGGCATCTTCAGGGCCCGGCTCCGGCCGCTCGGCAGCCACCTTGTTACCCGACTCAACGAATGCCTTGTTGACCTGCCCGACGGTCAGATGCAGGTGGCGCACGGCGCCTTCGTTGAGCAGCGTGTTCCAGTCGACCACGGACCCTGCCTGGCTGTCGACGGTGCGCGGTTGCGGCAAGGCAGCGCTGCTGGGAGCGCTCTGCGTGCTCAGCGCCCGGGCCACCCGCACGGCCGAGCGGACAACGGTCTCCCCCATCACGAGCACGGTCACCGTAGCTCCGCTGACGATGTCGGGATGGGGCGGACCTTGGTTGGTTGCGGCGGCCTTGAGCGGGTTGTAGCCCACGAATGACTGCAGGTACGTGACGACCTTGCGTTCGGGAATGCCGATCAGCACGATGGGCTCGCTGTGCGCCACCAGCTTGACGCCGACGATCGTGCCTTCGGTATCCAGGCCAACCAGGATGTGGATCGGCTTGCCGGAGTAGCCGTTGGCATCGACGTACTCCGAGTTCAGGTAGACATAGCCGAGCAGCTGGTTGCCGCGGTACGCGGGGGCTGCCCGTGGCGACTCGCGCACTGGCCCGAACCGGTCCGCACCGGGCACGATGTCCGACGCAGCGACCTTGGGCAGGAAGGTGTCCAGCCCGGCCGGCTCGGTCGCCGCGTGCAGCGGGCACCACCACACCAGAAGCGTCGCAATGACCAGAGCCAGCAGCGGCTGTCGGAATTGAAAGGTCAATACCACCTCGCCAGTTACGGAGGCTCCTTCGAGCGTCGAATGGCGGCAAATATCGTGCCTATGACAGCGGATGCCGTCTGCATGTCACACAGGGACCGTTGTGCAATCATCCCTTGTGCTGTGCCTGCGGCAGCGGCAGCGGCAGCGGCAGCGGCAGCGGCAGCGGCAGCGGCAGCGGCAGCGGCAGCGGCCAAATGTTTCAAAGGAAAGGCCCCCATGCGCAAGCCCCTGCTCGACCACCAGCCCGACATTGGCGAGGTGAGCCTGTCGGTGCTCATCGGCGTGGCCAACGCCATCGAGCGCGAGTCCGTGCAGCGCTATGACGCACTCGCTGAGCTCATGCAGCGCCGTGGCGACGCCGCGACAGCCGAAGCGTTTCGCGCCATGCGCGACGAGGAGCGGGCCCACGTCGACGCCGTCGGGCACTGGGCGGGCACCCTGGGCCAGCCGGTGCCGGACACCGCGGATTTCAGCTGGCGGTTGCCACCGGAGATGGCCAGCGCCTGGGGTGACGTCGCCGGCAGCGCGCTGCTTTCACCGTACCGCGCCTATGCCATCGCCGCGGACAACGAGCAACGTGCCTTCGCGCTGTACAGCTATCTCGCCGCCCAGGCGTCCGATCCCGCTGTTGCGGCCCAGGCCGAGCGCCTGGCGCTGGAGGAGTTGCGTCATGCATCGCTGATGCGACGCTGGCGGCGAAATGCCTGGCATCGCGAGCGGCGCCAGCTGCAGCCTCCCCCGCCGACCGTCACGACGCAGGAGGCATTGGACTCGCTGCTGGCGCAGCACGAGTTCGGCATCGCCAGGCGCCATCGCACCGTGGCGGCGGCGTTGCGTGCCCAGGGCGACGAGGAAAGCGCCCGGCTGCTCGAAGATGAACTCTCCGCGACGCCGGTGCGCCCATCTGTCGACGAGGCTGCGCTCCATGAGGACGCGATGCACGGGGCATCGGTTGTCTCGCTGCTGGTCTGGGCACAGGCACCCTTGGAAGCGCTGAGCGAGACGCTGGAGGCCATCATGCGAAGCAGCGAAGGCCGCTTGTTCGCCGCGGCCGAAATAGCGCTCGGCCGGGTCGTGCGGCGACTGGGCCGGCTGGCGTTGCAAATCGAGCGCCGGATGCGGACTTGAGCCTGCCACGGGCTGCCAGCGCGGCAGTGGCGACCATCCATGCAGCATGGCCTCATGAACTGCACGGCGGCTGTCGAAACTGCCGGGCGGGGGCTGGGGCGCGTGGCCGGGCACCTCCTTCGCCCCGCTGTGCGGCGCCCGCTTGGCGCCCACACGATAGGACAAGACGATGAGCATACGGACAGTTTTCGCGGCGGCACTGCTGGTCACGACCGGCAGCGTGCTGGCACAAGCCGACGACCCGGGCGCCAAGCTCGCCCAGCAGAAGAACTGCTTGGCGAGCCACTCGGTCGACAAGAAGGTCGTCGGGCCAGCGTACAAGGACGTGGCCAAGAAATACGCTGGGCAGAAGGATGCGACCGATATGCTGGTCACCAAGATCATGAAGGGTGGTTCTGGCGTCTGGGGCCCAGTGCCCATGCCACCACAAGCCGTCAGCGATGCCGAGGCCCATCAACTCGTCGCTTGGATCCTGAAGCAGAAGTAGCGACGTGAGCGCGGCGCTGCGATCGAACGGCGGCACCCGTCGGGCCCGATCTGCGCCGCTGTGTCCACCGCTGACGCGCGGCGGAAGCAGTCAGCGGCAAAAGGATCTCAGCGGGTAGTTGACCTGGCGCAAGCGCACGCCGAGCGCGCTATCGTTGATGGTTCTCTGCTCAACGATTTGAAAAGTGACCTTGTTACACGCCACCAGTCAGCGATAGCCACCAAACAGGGCAAGGCGGGCAACACACACACGACCGTATGGAAGCTGCACGGGGCTCACACGACCCGGGAAAACCGGCCACGCTCCCTGGCTGCTTGCAGATGCCGGTCGAACACCATGGCAATGGCCCGCACGAGGAACCAGCCCGAAGGCGTGACCTGGATGTGGCCTTCACCCATCTCGACCAGACCGGATTGCGAGAGTGCTCGCATCGAGGCCAGTTCAGCCGCGAAGCAGTCACGCACCTGGACGCCGTGGCCGCGCTCGATGGCGTCGAACTCCAGGCGTCCCTGGCACATCAGGGACATGATCACGTCGCGCCGCAGCAGGTCGTCACTGTTGAGGGCGTAGCCGCGCACCACCGGCAACTCGTTGCGCGCCAGGCTTTCGTAGTACTGCGGCAGCGTCTTCGCATTCTGGTAGTACGTCGCTCCGATCCGCCCGATGGCCGAGACGCCGAGCGCGACGAGGTCGCAGTCGGGCTGCGTGCTGTAGCCCTGGAAGTTGCGGTGCAGCCGGCCCTCGCGCTTGGCCACAGCCAGCGCATCATCGGGCAAGGCAAAGTGGTCCATGCCGATGTAGTCATAGCCGCGTGCCAGGAAGCCGCCGATGGCCGCGCCCAGCATGGCCACGCGCTGTGACGGGCTGGGAAGGTCCGTGCTGTCAATGCGGCGCTGGGGCTTGAAGCGTTCGGGCAGGTGCGCATAGGCATACAGCGCAATGCGGTCGGGCCGCAGTTCACCGATCTGCTCCAGCGTGCGGGCAAAGCTCTGGGGCGTCTGCCTGGGCAGCCCGTAGATGAGGTCCGCGTTGATGGAGACAAAGCCCAGCGCCCGCGCGCTGTGCATCAGCTCACGGACGCTGTCGAACGACTGCACGCGGTGCACGGCCTGCTGGACGTCGGGGTCGAAGTCCTGCACGCCAAAGCTCAGCCGGTTGAAGCCCAGGGCGCGCAGGTGCTCCAGCCGCTCTGGCGACACCGTGCGCGGGTCGACCTCGATGGACACTTCCGAATCCGCGGTGAACTCGAAGCGCTCGCCCAGCGCCTGCATCAGTCTGGCGAGCTCGGCGTCCGACAGGAACGTCGGCGATCCGCCCCCGAAGTGAAGCTGCGACACCGGGCGTCCCGGTCCCAGCGAGCGCACCACCAGGGCGAGCTCCTTTTCCAGGGCGTCGAGGAACTCGGTGGCGCGCTCGTGGTGCTTCGTGATGATCTTGTTGCACGCGCAGTAGTAGCACAGCGACTCGCAAAAGAGGATGTGCACGTACAGCGACAGCGGCGCCGTGGCGCTGCTCGCACCAAGGCTCAGGATCGATTGCACCGCCTCGGAAGGACCAAAGTCTGCCGAGAAGCGGTCGGCCGTTGGATAGGAGGTGTACCGGGGGCCGGGCGTATCGAACTGGCGCAGCAGGTCTTCGGTAAGCACGGACCGCGAGTCCATCGGTGGAACGGCAACGGTAAACATGGTCGCATGTTCGTGCCTGCGCCGATTCCGCGACTCGATAATGGTCAATTCGCGCATCGCCCGGCCAATGGACCAACGGGTCCAGGCGCGGATCTGCCGCGGTGCCAAGCGCGCGCAGCCGCCGCAGCGCCTGCAGGCGCTCGCACTCGTTGGGTGGTACGGGCGCAGGCAGCACGACATGTACCTCCGCACGGCACTCACGCAGGCTCTACGGGCTCGGATGCTGCCCTGGCCTTTCACGCCTACACCCGCACGTTCCATCACGCCCATGGTCGATCTGTCCGCACCCTCTGGGCGGCCAACGGCATCTGCTTTGGTTTGGCCACGTGGACAAGCCAGGCCCTGTTTCTCGCTCGGCGCCCTGGCTGCGCTGCTGGCGCGCAGCCAGTTGCTGGTGTCGAGCGACGCGGACCTGCTGCAGCTGGTGGCTGGCTTGCAGGTGCCCAGCGTAGCGGTGTTCCCGACCTGCGGACCTGGACGCAGGTGTTGAGGTCTAAGGTTGACGCGAATAGGGCCAAGGTTACTGCGAATGTGGTTGAAATTCGAACCGAATTAGATGACGCCGCAACAACATGTGGTCACGTTTTCTGTGTTCCCAATCTCAAACGTCCTATGAGTAGGGAGCTTTTTTCGGATGAAGTTCTGGTTGCCAGGCCGGTACACAGTCGCATAAACCTTGGACGCGCCGACCACGTTCGCATGAACCGTGACCCTGGAGGCGTGCTGTGTGGCAGGGGAGCAACATCGCCCCTCTGTGACGAAGATGCCGATTTCCTCGAGTGCTGAACCAACTTTTCTCCACTGGGTCATTCGCAACAACCGTGGACGCCATTCGCAATAACCGTGGGCCACAACATCACCCGCATGGCCACCATCAAGACGGTGATCTTCCTGATCGCCAGCAAGTTGGACTTCAGCGTGGTCAACCCTCATGCCCGGCAACCCACTTGAAATTGATCAGAGCCCGATTTCTTTACTACCTCGGGCACGCTGATGCCAGTTCGAGTGGGGGCGTCCATTCCATTACCCCGCTATGGGATGCACAGCGGCAACTCGATGCTGAAAGTGCTGCCCTGGCCAAGCCGGCTCTCCACGGTCAGCGTGCCGCCCATCAGGTCCACCAGGCGCTGCACGATGGACAGGCCCAGCCCCGTGCCGCCGAAGCGCCGCGTGGTGGAGGAGTCGGCTTGCGTGAAGGCTTCGAAGATGCGCGCCTGCGCTTGCGGCGCGATGCCGATGCCGGTGTCGATCACGTCAAAGCGAAGCACGACCCGCCCGGTTTCAGCAGGCTGCTGCAGGACGTGCAGCTTGATGCTGCCGGCCGGTGTGAACTTGACGGCGTTGCCCAGCAGGTTGAGCAGGATCTGCTTCAGGCGCAGGGGATCACCGCTCAGGTCCTGCGCCAAGCCGGGTGCGGACTCGAACTCCAGCGACAAGCCCTTGGCCACGGCCTGCGGCTCCACGATGGCATGCACGGTGTCGAGCACTGACGCCAGATCAAAAGCGACATGCTCCAGCTGCATCTCGCCGGCCTCAATGCGCGAGAGGTCGAGCACGTCGTTTACCAGTGCCAGCAACTGCTCGCCGGCCTGGGCGATGTGGCCGACGAAGCCTTGCGCCCGCGGTGGCAGGGCCATCTGCTGCAGCAGGTGGCTCAACCCAATGACGGCATTGAGCGGAGTGCGCAGCTCGTGGCTCATGGTGGCAAGGAACGCGCTCTTGGCCTGATTGGCGGCCTGGGCGGCATCGCGTGCCGTGACCAACTCGGCGGTGCGCTCCAGCACGCGCTGCTCCAGCGCGGCGTTGAGTGCCTGGAGCTTGTCTTCGGCCTGCTTGCGCCGGGTGATCTCGTTGAAGAGAAGGGCCACCCGCCGCTCTTCGGGCCGGCCGACGCGAAAGGCATGCGCGTCGAAGTGGCGCTGCAGCGCCGCGACCGGGGCTTCGAAGCGGATCGACTGGCCCGTGACGGCAACCTGCCCGTAGGCCTGGACCCAGTGTTCCTCTAGCGTCGGTACGATCTCCCGCGCGCGCCGTCCGACCACGTCTTGCAAGCCCGTCTGCGACTCGAAGGCGGGGTTCACGGTTTCGAACCGGTAGTCCACCGGCCGGCCAGCCTCGTCGAAGAGGAGCTCGACGACACAGAAGGCCTCGTCCATGCGCTCGAACAGCGTGCGGTAGCGCTCCTCGCTCTGGCGCAAGGCCTCTTCGGCACGCGCACGCTGCACTGCCGCCCAGGTGTGCCCGGCGACTTCCTCGATCAGCGCGATCTCTCCGGCAGTCAAGCAAGCCAACGTTGAGTTCTTTGGCTACCCCGGGGCGTCGCGAGGCAGCAGCGCCTTCCCACAAGCGCGCTTGATGGGGCTGGTCGAATGCGGCACGCACGCGGTGGTGGCCGCCGACATTGCGCCGTACAGCCACAGCGAGCAGGAAACAGCGGCACCGTTGCTGCTGGCCAAGCTCACACCCGAGATGCTGGTGTTGGCCGACAGGGCCTTTTACGGCTTCGAGCTCTGGCAGATCGGCTGCGCCAGCGGCGCAAAGCCGGTGTGGCGGGTGAAGGCCAACCTGAAGTTGCCGGCGCAACAAATGCTGGACGATGATTCTTCTTTCCATGGCTCCCTCGGTCGCTTGAGCGTGGGATTCCCCGTCCTGCAGCAGTCCAAGATGTCCGACGCACGCAATCTCCACCAGATCAACTGCGGGCCTGCAATCGACCTTGCCCATCAAGCGAGCCGGATACATGTGTGTACACCCGTTCCATCTGGACGTAGGGCTTGCAGAATGCGTCGGCTTCCTACACGCACGAAAGGTCCGCGTACCCCTCTTACGGCAGCGCCTCGGCTAACGAGCTGAGGCTGTGTGCCGGGGCGGCATGGGCGCCGCAATGCCTACATGGAGTACAGCCGAGCACCGTCTTCGCGACGGGACGAGCGGTGCGCTCACGCGGCGGCGCGTCCGGCAATGACCGGCTTGTCAGGCTGGCCCTCCAACAAGACGCGATGGGTGACACCTCCGACCACGGCGCCCAGGATCGGCGCGATCCAGAACAGCCACAGCTGCTGCAACGCCCAGCCTCCGACGAACAGTGCTGGGCCGGTACTGCGCGCCGGATTGACCGACGTGTTCGTGACGGGGATGCTGATCAGGTGGATGAGAGTCAGCGCAAGACCAATGGCAAGGCCGGCGAAGCCGACCGGCGCGCGTTGGTGGGTGACGCCGAGAATCACGATCAGAAACATCGCGGTCATCACCACTTCGGTGACGAAGCCCGAAAGCAATGAGTACCGGCCCGGCGAATGATCGCCATATCCGTTGGACGCAAGCCCGCCCGCGATGTCGAACGAGGGGCTCCCACTGGCGATCAGCACGAGCACGCCGGCCCCGGCAATACCACCGACCACCTGGGCTGCGACATACGGCGCGACGCCAACGCCGGGAAACCGGCCGCCCGCCCAAAGGCCAAACGTCACTGCGGGGTTGAAGTGGCCGCCGGAGATGGGGCCCAGGGCGTAGGCACCGGTCAAGACGGTGAGGCCGAATGCGAGCGAGACACCGTGCAACCCGATGCCAACGTCGGGAAACGCCGCTGCCAGCACGGCGCTGCCGCAGCCCCCCAAAACGAGCCAGAACGTTCCGAGACCTTCAGCGAGCAACTTGGCGAGCATGGGCACCTCCTCAGCCGCTTCAGCACGGGTCCCCTTGCCACTGGTCGGCGGTAGTGGGGTGGCTACGACAACGGCCTGCATGAACAAGACCTGCGTCCCTTGCAAGGCGGTCCGGCATCGGCGTCGGTGGCCATGCCAGGGCGGCCAGTTCGCGACTGTGCATCTTGCGCCCCTGCCTCGCAACCGCCATGGGTCCAAGGTCTCATGGCGTCGGGTCCTTATCGGTGCAAGATGCCGCTCACGTGCGTGGCCGCCCGGAGGCTGCACACGTAGATCGGTGCCAACATCGGTATCGCGCCCAGAAGACGGTCAGAGTCCATCGCACATTCGTCTTCTAGAAGATGCACCTTCGCCCGGTGGCCGAGCTGGTCCGTCTGTCACGGAAGGCAGGCGGTGCCGGCTTGCACGCGGTATAGCGCGTAGCGGCGAGCCGGCTGCCACTGCTGGCACGGTTCAGGGCCGCTGTTGCGGCGTCTGCAGCGCGTCGCGGATCTCCCGCAGCAGCACGATGTCTTCCGGCGCCGCGTCGGGCACCTCAGCCGGCGGCGGCTTGGGCTCCTCGCGGCGCAGCCGGTTGATCTGCTTGATCATCAGGAAGATCACGAAGGCCAGGATCAGGAAGTTCAGCGCCACCGTGATGAAGCTGCCGTAGGCGAACAGCGGCACGCCGGCCTTGGTCAGCGCGTCGTAGGTCATGGGGCCGGTGTAGCCAGGCGGCGGGTCCGCCAGCTTGATGAAATAGTTGGAAAAGTCCAAGCCACCGACGATGCGGCCCACCAGCGGCATGATCAGGTCCTTGACTATCGAGTCGACGATGCGCTGGAACGCCGCGCCGATGATCACGCCGACCGCCAAGTCGACGACGTTGCCCTTCATCGCAAAGGCTTTGAACTCGGAGAAGAAGCTCATCGGCCGGACCTTTCGAGGTTTTTCTTGATGCGGTTGTAGCGTCGGGCACAACGCCGACGCAGGCCAGTATTTCCGAGGCTTGAGAGCTGTCAACTGAAATCGTCGTGTCCTGACTACGTTGAAGACTTGTTGAGCCATCTCACGCTCCGGTACGGCCGCACCTTCCGAGCACACTGCGAAGGTGTGCCGGTGGACGCAGTGAAAGCGGACTGGGGTCGGCGTACTTTCCGGGGAATTTGGTGCGCTTTGCGTGAAAAAATCTTTGCGTATCAAGCACTTGCAAAATACTGTATACAACGCTGCCGTGTGCACAGGCGCAAGAATGGTGCGCTTCGACGGTGCCGCGCGCAGCGCCGTTCAGCTCTGTGGGGTACTGAAAGCCGCTGCCATCTCGCGGGCGCGCTTGGTGTCGTCACCGTGCAGGTAGGTCGAGGTGGTGGAGATCGAGGCGTGGCGCAGGTTGTCCCTGACAGTGGTGAGATCGGCGCCAAGTTCGAGAGCGGCCGAGGCATGTGTGTGCCTTGTCCAGTGCGGGCTGGCACGGCGCAGCTTCTCGGCCAACTGCGGGTTGTCGCCTTCGATAACGCCGGCAGCGGTGGCGAAGAAGCGCCGCATCAGCGCCCACAGGCGCGCCGTCGTGATGCCGTTGGCCTCATCGGCCAGATTTCCCACCAATGGCGTTTCGGGCGCCCAGCGCGTCGGCGTCACCGGCAGCCGCCGCTGCACCAGGTAGCGCTCCAGCGCGGTAAGGGCCAACGGCGGCAGGGCCACCTTGCCGGTCTTGGCGCCCTTGCCCACAAGGTGCAGCCACGATTCCTGACGAGCGTCGGTCTCGATGGCCCCCAGCGTGGCGCCTACCAGCTCGCTGGCACGCAGACCTGTGGCATAGGCAAAGTCCAGCACGAAGCGCAGCCGCTGCGCCGCCGGGGCGCTCCAGCCATACGACCATTCCAGGCCGTCGGCGATGACGCGCAGCAGCCGCCACTCAGGCAGAGAGAAGCCCCGGCCGGCGTCCAGCGGTGCCGTCGATGAAGCACCGCGCACCTTCATGCCGGCAAACGGGTTGGCCAGCACGTAGCGCTGCTCGACCAGCCAGCGAAACAGCGCTCCCAGCACCGACACCGTGTACTTGATGGAGCGCGCCGACAGCGCTCCGGCAAAGGGCCGCCACTCCGGCGAATGCCGTGGCCGCGGCGGACCGATCCAGCGCGCAGCAGGCGCGGGCCGGCGCAGGAAGGCGCGGTAGGCGGTGGCGTCTTCGGTGGCCAGCGAGGACAGCGCCTTGCCGCGCTCTAGCACCGCCCACAGAATCAGCCGCTCGGCTTCCTTCCTGTAGGCCCGACGCGTGGCCTCCGACTCGTGGCGCTCCAGCCAGGCCTGCACGGCGGCGTAGTCGTCGCGGGCGTCGAGCGCGCAGCTCTCGCGCGGGGCACGGAAGCGCCCCTGCGAGCCGTCGAGCTCCTGCGGCAGCGCGATGCGCTCCCAGGGCCGCACGTCCAGAGCTGGCGCCGCCACCAGCGCGCGGGCGCGCTCGGTGAGCTCGGGGTGCACAGCGAAGAAGCTTTCCACTTGGCGCGCGCCGGTGGCGCCCAGTCCCGGGACGGCCGTCCACCAGCGCCGGCGGCGCGGCACGCGCAGTGTCAGCGCCGCCAGCGTGTCGATGCCCGCAGCCTGCAGCGCGGCGGCGATGCGCGCGGGCAGCCACCGCTCCACCCGGTCGCCGATGAGCGGCTGCGGCTTCGGCAATGCGCGCAGCGTCTCGATGGCCTGCGCCACGGCGCGGGCGTGGGCCGTGTCGCCCCGGTGCTCCACGGTGAAGGTCTCGGCCAGATCCGGCCGCTGGCGCGAGCGCGCCAGGCGCTGCAGCCAGCGCCGTATGCCGCCGAGCACGCTGCGCGCCGATGCGCCGTCAAGCAGGGCATGCGGCAGGTACTGCTCGACTGCGGCGCGTGCCGACAGGCCTTCATGCCAGGCGCGCAGCGCCGCCAGCGCGGCGGCGTCGGGCAGCTCATGGCCTGCAGCCGAGGTCTCGTGTGTTTTGCCGCGTGCGTGTTTGCTCATCTAGGCATGCTATAGCGATAAGAAAAGTTATCGAAATAGTAGCTTCCAGCGGACAATCCGGCGGGGCGTTGCCGGGCGCTCATGGGCCGCGGCGCCCGGCTTCTCCGAAGTATTGCCGCGTAGCTTCGACCACGGCCTGGTTGGCGCGCCAGAAGCCCAGCTCGTCGCGGTAGAAGCGCATGCGCCGGCGGTGCGGCACGACGCTGGGTGCGCTGCGACGCGGGTCGTGTGCCGCAGCGCCCCAGAGGCGATGGCCATGGCTGCCCGGCAGCTCTGCCAAGGATGGAATTCCGAAAGCCTGGGAGGGACGTGGATGCCGTGCGGTAGGGCACACGGCCTCGATGCTGCCCTGATCCTCCCAAGATGGCGCATAGGCCGAGAATGCGCGACTCCCTGGGACAGCGCCGGAGCTCGGTACAGCGTGATTGCCATCCTTAAAGGGGCCTTGGTGGCCGTGGCCTATGCGGTGGTGGGGGCCGTCACGGTTCTCTACTCGCTGCACTTTGCCATCCCTTCGCCTGTCTTCCTGCCGGCAGGCATCGCGGCCGGGGCCGTGCTGGTGTGGGGTGTGCGCATGGCCCCGGCAGTGTTTGCTGGCCGGCTGCTGTTGTCGCTGCTGAGCGGCGGCACCTTCGGCCCCGCGCCTTACACATGGTCGTTTGAGCTGTGGCTGGCCGTGGCCGTCACGTTGCAGGCCGTGGCCGGCGGCCTGCTGGCGCGGCGCCTATTGGACGCCGATCCCGGGCTCAGGCAAGACGCCACGGCGATCCGGCTGGTGGCGCTGGTGGGACCGGCCAGCTGCTGGGTGGCGCCGCTGATCGGGATTCCAGCGCTGCTGCTGTACGGACGCATTCCAGCCAGCGACATCGCGTTCACCTCCTACCGCTGGTGGACCAGTGACAGCATCGGCGCACTGCTGCTGGCGCCGGCTTTCCTGCCCCTGTTCGCCAAGCCGCTTGACGCCTGGGACGGGCGGCGCACCGCGGTACTGACCCCGGCGCTGGTCACCGCGCTGCTGCTGACGACCGTGCTCTTCGCCTCGGCCCATGTCGAGCGGCGGCGCATGGACGGCAACTTCGACACCGCCGCGCGGATACAGGCCGAGGCTGTCGTCAAGGCCGTCAACGGCATCGACAACGTCGCCCTGGCGTTGGACGGCCTGACACGGGACACGCTGGTCCACACGGCAGCAGAGCGCGCGCTGCTCGTGCAGGTGCTGCGCTCGCTGGTGCCCGAGGGCGTCGCCGTGCACTGGGACGACCATGTACTGGGCCGGGATGCCGAGTTGCAGACATCGCTGCGCCAAGCCCAGGCGCAGCAGGCCGTGCAGCGCCAGCTGCGGCTGCTGCCCCAGCCGCAACTCGTCTGGCTGCTGCCCGGCGCAGGCGCGGTCTACCTCACCGCGCCGCTGGACGCGCTGCTGGAACCGCTGCCCGGCGCACTGCAGTTGCAGCGCTGCCTGATGCAGCCGCGCGATGGTGCCATGGCGCGCCTGGCCGGAGGCCGGGACTGCGAGGAGGCCTTCGGGCGGCGGCTGCAGCGCGACGTGCTGGTCTCGGCCGGCAACGCCATCACGCTGACGCTGCGCGTGACGGCGCGCCCTGACTACGTGGCGCATAACCGCGCCTCGAACACCTGGGTCGTCTACGCCCTGGCGCTGCTGGGCAGCGCGTTCCTGATGGCCTTCATCTTCACGCTCAGCGGCCGTGCTTCGCGCAGCCGCGAGTTGGTGGTCGACCGCACCCTGGCGCTGCAGTCCAGCGAGGCACGGCTGCAGCACCTGTTCGACACCGCGCTGGTGGGCGTGCAGTACGTCGCGCCCGACGGCCGCATCGAGCGCATGAACAGGGAGTGCGAGCGCATCCTGGGCTGCGAGGACCGCACAGATGCTGGCGCCCTGGCACTGCTCGAGCTGGTGCTGCCCCCACAGCGGGAGGTGGTCGCGCCGCTGTTTGCCGCGGTGGTACGCGGCGACATGGAGGGCTGGACGCGCGAGCTCACGCTGCAGCGCTGCGACGGCCGGCCCGTCGAGGTGCTGCTGCGCCTTGCAGCGTCACGCGCACTCGATGGGCAGCCGCGGCAGCTGCTGGCCGTGCTGGTGGACCTCACCGAGCTGCGCAAGCTGCAGGCTGCCGAGCGCGCCCGCGAGGTGGCGGAGGCGGCCAACCGGGCCAAGAACGACTTTGTCTCGCGCATGTCGCACGAGCTGCGCACACCGCTCAACGCCATCCTCGGCTTCACGCAGTTGCTGCGCGAGCGCTTCGCCCGCGAGGCGGCGGCAGTTGATCAGCTTGGCCACGTCGAGCGTGCCGGCTGGCACCTGCTGGCCATGGTCGACGACATCCTGGACCTGTCGCGGCTGGAGACAGGGCGCCTCGCGCTGGACATCGGCACGGTGCCGCTGGCCCGGGCCGTGGACGATGCCGTCGCGCTGGTGCAGGACGCCGCGCGCCGTCGCCAGCTGGCGCTTGAAGTCGAAACCATCGACCCGGCACTGGGCGTGCGGGCCGACTCCACACGGCTGCAGCAGGTGCTGCTGAACCTGCTGAGCAATGCGGTCAAGTACAACCGCCACGGTGGGAAGGTACGGGTGCGGCTGCGACGAGAACCCGGCGCTTTCGGCGTGGCTGTCGAGGACACGGGCGCGGGCCTGACGCCGCGGCAGCTCGAAGGCCTGTTCGAGCCCTTCAACCGGCTGGGCCGGGAGAAGTCCGCGACGCCCGGCACCGGGCTGGGCTTGGTGATCACGCGGCAGCTGGCGCTGGCCATGGACGGCCGCATCGACGTGCGCAGTGAGCCCGGCAAGGGTTCCGTATTCACCCTGTGGCTGCCGGCCGCGCCCGAGGCCACGGTCCCTCGCGCGTCGGCTGCGAGTGCGGCGCGGGGGAGCGGCGGCCTGGCCGGCAACCTGCTGTACGTCGAGGACAACGAGGTCAATGTCGAGGTGATGCGCGCTGTTTTCGCCGGCGAACCCGGGCTGCGGCTGCAAACCTGTGGCACCGGCGCCCAGGCGCTGGCGCGCGTGGGCCAGGGTGGCATCGATCTGGTGCTGCTGGACCTTGGACTGCCGGACATGGATGGGCAGGAGCTGCTCAGACAGCTGTTGCGGCAAGAGCCGGCGCCGCAGGTCATCGTCGTCAGCGCCGACGCCCGCAGCGACATGGTGGCGCAAGTACTCGACGCGGGTGCCTTCGCTTGCCTTGGAAAGCCCTTTGACATTGCGAAGCTGCGGGAACTGGTGAGCCGGGTCCTGCGTGGCGGCGGCACGTCTTGATGTAGCGAGGGAAAGACGCTCTCCCGTGCCCAGGACCGCACCCGGTGTGCGTGACACGGCACAGCCGCGATGCGATCGCCGGGCCGCTGGTCCAAAGCTCGCTCGGGATCTTTGACGTTTCATGCCCTGTGCACGACTCTGTCCAACTCGCGAATGCATGCCTGCCATGCACCACGATGGTGCTCGGGCCACAGAGGTTTGCGTCAAGTGGCTTGCCGATGCGCAGCGCGTTCAGCGTTCTCGTGCAGCCGGCTGGCTCCCGGACAGGCACCGGGATACCGTGTCTTTTCCTGGGGGCTTGTTGGCTGGCCCCGGTACTTCCGCCTTCGATAGTCCGACACATTGCACACCATGATCTTGATTCATGGCGGCGCGCAGGATGAGGCCTGTTCAGGAGGAAGCACTGGTCGCGACAGCGGCTGGGACGCCCGGTGAAGGGCAACCATGCCTGCCGCCTTCACGAACTCGGGCTCACAGCGAGTCTTGGGCCGACAGCCTTTGGCGCTGACGATCTTTGGAGTGACAGCATGCCCAACACCCTGGGACCTTGCATCGGTAACCGCAGCGCTGGCAGCTACAAGGTGGAGATCAAGCCTCACCTGCGAGAGCGCTTGGCACTGGTGTCCGGCCGCAGCACTGCGCTGGGCCGCGTGATTACCGGGCCGGATGGGCGGCAGTCATTCGTGCCGAATTACGTCTGTGCACCGTGCGATAGCGGTGAAGCCGCTGCGGCAGCGGCAACCACGTACTTGCCTGGAATCCGCGTGCGCGTCACTGCATCCGTGGCGGAGTTGCTGCAGCAGGAGGTCTGCCGGCTTGATAGGCGTGAAGCCGAGTTCGTGGCCGGCCGCGAAGGCGTGGTGGAGCAGCACTCGATCTGTGTCGGCGCCGACTTAAATCTGAGCCACCGTGCCGACTGAACTTTGAGCCAGGGGCGGAAGCCGGTTTTTGAAGGCCGGCTGTGGATAAGTGTAGGTCCAAGCTCTGGTGTTTGACCTCCTGGGGG
>JAEYPG010000027.1 GCA_023410975.1 Pseudomonadota bacterium | reverse complement strand
CGGCTGGCCGCCGCCGCAGGTGCTGCTGCAATGCGCCGACTACGGCGCGCTGCTGAACGTGGTGGCGCGCAGCGATCTGTTGGGCACGCTGCCACACCCGGCGCTGCTGCCCGATCCGCAGTCCGCCGGGCTGGTGCGGCTGCCGCTGCGCGAGGGCCTGCCGCGCTACGAGGTCTGCGCCTTCTGGCGCGCGCGGCCATCGCCGACGCTCAAGGCCCTGCTGGCGGTGCTGGCGCGCCTGGCCGAGGGGTGAGCGGCGCGCCCCGAGCGCCCGCGCGCTTGATGGGTATCAACACGGCGCGGCACCACCGGCCCATGCTTGGCCGTGCTGTACCGCCCGCACGGCGCGGGCGCAGGGGAGCCGCCATGAAGTACATCCGCTGGTTCGCCGAGATCGGCGCCGATGACGTGCCGCTGGTGGGCGGCAAGAACGCGTCGCTGGGCGAGATGTTCAGCCAGCTCACGCCACGCGGCGTGAACGTGCCCGACGGCTTCGCCGTCACCGCCGAGGCCTACCGCCACCTGCTCGACCAGGGCGACGCCTGGCCGCGCCTGCACGAGGCGCTGGCCGGCCTGGACCCCTACGACGTGGAGGACCTCGCGCGCCGCGCCCGCCGCGCGCGCGAGATCGTGATGGCCGCGCCGCTGCCGGCGGACCTGGCCGGCGAGATCAGCGCGGCCTACGCCCGGCTGCGCCGCGAGTACGGCGAACAGCTGGAAGTGGCTGTGCGCAGCTCCGCCACCGCCGAGGACCTGCCCGGCGCCAGCTTCGCCGGCCAGCACGAGACCTACCTCAACGTCTGCGGCGAGGGCCCGCTGCTGGAGGCGGTGCGCCGCTGCTTCGCCAGCCTGTTCAAGGACCGCGCCATCCGCTACCGGGTGGACAAGGGCTTCGACCACTTCAAGGTCTTCCAGTCGGTGGGCGTGCAGAAGATGGTGCGGGCCGACCGCGCCGCCAGCGGCGTGATCTTCACGCTCGACACCGAGTCGGGCTTCCGCGACGTGGTGTTCATCACCGGCGCCTGGGGCCTGGGCGAGAACGTGGTGCAGGGGACGGTGGACCCGGACGAGTTCCACGTCTTCAAGCCCGCGCTGCGCCAGGGCCACCGCGCGGTGCTGCGGCGCAAGCTCGGCGGCAAGGAGGTGCGCATGGTCTATTCCCACGGCGCCGGGCGCGAGACCACGCGCAACGTGCCCACGCCGCGGGAGGACCAGCAACGCTACTGCCTCGGCGACGACGAGGTGCTGGCGCTGGCGGACGCCGCCGTGCTGGTGGAGGAGCACTACAGCCGCAAGGCCGGCCAGCCCACGCCCATGGACATCGAATGGGCCAAGGACGGCCTCGACGGCCAGCTCTACATCGTGCAGGCGCGGCCCGAGACCGTGGCCTCGCAACGGCCCATGGGGCTGGTGGACGAGGTGCGGCTGGGCGCGCGGGGCACCGTGCTGGCCAGCGGGCGCGCCGTGGGCAGCCGCATCGCCACGGGGCCGGCGCGCGTGGTGCGGGACGTGGGCGAGCTGGGCGCCTTCCAGCCCGGCGAAGTGCTGGTGGCCGATACCACCATGCCCGACTGGGGCACGGTGATGAAGACCGCCGCCGCGCTGGTGACCAACCGCGGCGGGCGAACCTGCCACGCGGCCATCGTCGCGCGCGAGCTGGGCATCCCGGCCGTGGTGGGCTGCGACGACGCCACCACGCGGTTGCGCACCGGCGACGAGGTCACGGTGAGCTGCGCCGAAGGCGCCTCGGGCAAGGTGTACGCGGGCGTGCTGCCCTTCACGCACAGCTGCATCGACGTCTCCTCGCTGCCGAGGCCGCGCACGCAGCTGATGGTCAACCTCGGCAACCCCGACATGGCCTTCCAGACCGCGTTGCTGCCCGCCGCCGGCGTCGGGCTGGCGCGCATGGAGTTCATCGTGGCGGAGCACATCCGCATCCACCCGATGGCGCTGGCGCATCCGGAGCGGGTGCAGGACGAGGCGGAAGCGGCGCAGATCGTGCGGCTGACCCAGGGCTTCGAACGCCCGGCCGACTTCTTCGTGCGCCAGCTCGCCGAGGGCGTGGGCACCATCGCCGCGGCCTTCTACCCGCGCCCGGTGGTCGTGCGGCTGTCGGACTTCAAGACCAACGAGTACGCGCAGCTGCTGGGCGGGCGCTGGTTCGAGCCGCACGAGGAGAACCCCATGCTGGGCCTGCGCGGCGCTTCGCGCTACGCGCATCCGTCCTATGCCGACGGCTTCGCGCTGGAGTGCGCGGCGATGCGGCGCGTGCGCGAGGAGATGGGCCTCACCAACGTGAAGCTCATGGTCCCGTTCTGCCGCCGCATCGAGGAAGCCGAGCGCGTGCTGCAGACCCTGGCGGCGCACGGCCTGGAGCGCGGGCGCAACGGGCTGGAGGTCTGGGTGATGTGCGAGATCCCCAACAACGTGCTCCAGATCGACGCCTTCGCGCGGCTGTTCGACGGCTTCTCCATCGGCTCCAACGACCTCACGCAGCTGGTGCTGGGCGTGGACCGCGATTCCGCCCTGGTGGCCTTCGACTTCGACGAGCGCGACGAAGGCGTGAAAACCATGATCCGCATGGCGGTGGAAGGTGCGCGGCGCAACGGGCGGCACATCGGCCTGTGCGGCCAGGCGCCCTCGGACCACCCGGACATGGCGCGCTTCCTGGTGGAACTGGGCATCGGCTCGATCAGCGTCACGCCCGACACGCTGCTGTCCGTCACGCGCGAGGTGCTCGCAGTGGAGCAGCGGCTCGACCAGGCGCTGTCCCGGCCCCCGGCCGCACCGGCCGCCTGACGCGCTGCCAGGCGCGGCAGCCTTGGCAGCCCGGCGCAGCACCGAAGGGCGGGCTGCCGGCGGCGACAAGTGGCTGTCGCGCAAGGTGATCCCAGCGCTCGCCCGCGCTGGCCCGGATCTTGAAATGAAGCGCTCGTGGCAGCCGGCGGATGCCGGCTGTCCGTGGGCCCGATGGGCAGGCCCATTCATCCATCGAGCGAGGGAACATGTACAAGGTCAGCGTGGACGACGGTCCGTCCATTCACGTGCAGGCGCGGTCCAGGTCGATGAGCTTTGCCGTCGATGGCTCCGCGATGAACCCGCTGGAAGCTTTCTACGCGACGCTGGCGGGCTGTGCGGCGGTCTACGTCAAGAAGGCGTGCCAGTCGCTGGGCGTGCCGGCGGCGGGCATCCAGATCAACTGCCGGCCCCGCGCCGGCAAGGCCGGGCCGCTGAGCCTGGAGCGCTTCGACACCGAGCTGGCCTTTCCCGAGGGCTTCCCCGGCGAGCACAAGGCCGCGGTGATCGACGCGGTGAAGCACTGCGCCGTGAAGGAGGTGGTGCAAAACGGCGCCGCGGTGGAATTCAACTGCCGCGAGGCTTGACCACGGCCTCCTTTCCCTCCCGGGCCGGGTACCGCGCGGCAGCCGCGGCCGGGCTGCGCAACGCACCCTGGCCGGAGCTGGCGGTGCGGCTGATGTCGGGCCACTCCAGCCAGCCTGCGGCCCTGCGGGACGCCGGGCGCCTGCTGCACAAGCCCTGCGGCCGCGAGCAGCTGGCGCAGGCGATGGCCGAGGCGCTGGGGCGGCGTTGAAACCGCGTTGAAGCGGCCCGCGGCCGTCGCATTCGCGAGCCCTTACTGCAGCGCCGGCGAGCTCTGCGCCAGGCTGCGCTCGATGTACGCGTTGAGCGCGCGCGGGTCCGGGATCTGCACGTGGCGCCGGCCCTTTTCGGCGAAGTCGATCACGCCCTCGCGCGCGAGCCGGGACAGCGCGCGGCTCACGCTCTCCAGCGTCATGCCCAGGAAGTTGCCGATCTCGGCGCGGGAGAGGCACAGCGTGATGCGGTCGGTGCGCAGGCCGCGCTTGTCCAGCGCTTCGACCCACTGGCGCAGGAAGTCGGCCACGCGCGCGTCCGCCGACAGTGTGCACAGCGACAGGATCGATTCGCGCTCGCGCGCCATCTGGCGGCTCATGGCGGCGTGCAGCATGCCGGTGAGGCCCGGCTCGCTCACGGACAGGGTCAGCAGCGCCTCGTAGTCCAGGGCCCAGACCTCGCCCACGTCCAGCGCCACGGCGTCGCAGGTGTAGGTGCCGGCGGCGATGCCGTCGAAGCCCAGCCAATCGCCCTTGAAGTGCAGCCCCACGACCTGTTCGCGGCCGTCGACCGTGACGGTGACGACTTTGAAAAAGCCCGAGTGCAGCACGTACAGTTCCCTGAACGCCTCGCCGCAGCGGTACACCGTGTCGCCGGCATGCACCAGCCGGCGGTGCAGCGGCAAGCCCGAATCGCGCAGGCGCTGCAGCGTGTCCTCGATCAGCCACCGCATGCCGGTGGCAGTGCCGGGGCCGCAGCTCAGCGACGCCGGGCCCGAGAGCCGCGGGATGAAGCGGGTGGCAGCGGGTTCGAACCTCATGCGGGACACCTGTGTTGCGTTGGCTGGGTGCGAGCAGGATCGCGCCACGGCGACAACGGCCGGCCAACGGCGTGCTTCGCTGGGTAACGCTCGGTGAACGCCTGGTGTCAGCGGCGTGACGGCGGTTTCCATGGGCTGCCACGTGGGCGCCATCGCCAGGCTGGCTACAGCAGCGTGCGCACCAGCATCGCCTGCAGCAGGAAGCAGTGGCCGTCGCCTTCGTCGCCACCCAGGCAAGGCAGGAGCCGCGCCAGCGGGTGGTCCTTGCAGCCCAGGCTCTCGTGCACGGGCACGCCGCTGTCCTCGCGCAGGCAGCGCAGCAGACTGGCCGGCAGGCCTTCGCAATCCAGGGCGTCGTAGAGGCGGCCCAGCAGCCGCGCGGTTTC
Organism: Pseudomonadota bacterium; assembly: GCA_023410975.1. Lineage (GTDB taxonomy): Bacteria > Pseudomonadota > Gammaproteobacteria > Burkholderiales > Burkholderiaceae_C > Azohydromonas. The sequence continues at coordinate 1,419 of JAEYPG010000027.1, read as the reverse complement.
GCGCGCACCCGGCCCCTCCGCTACCTGTACCGCGTCGGCCGGCACCCAGACCACGCGGGCGCCAAGTCCGCGTGCAGCATGCTCCACCGCGCCTTGCGAGGGGCTGCGGGGATGCCGCGACAGCAGCCCCAGGTGCTTGCCGTCGAGCAGCGGCGGCGTGTGGCCGGAGCACGCCAGGGCCCGCAGCGAGCGGGCCATGTGCAGCAGCGCCTCGCCGGCCGGGGTTGGCAAGGCGCCCGGCGTGAGCAGGAGAGCGGCGTGGAAATCCATCAGCGGGCGGGGCTGGTACTCAAGCACCCGCCATGCAGCCTAGGCGCCGGGGCGGGGCGCGGGTTGCGCGGCGTCAATTCCGGGAACGCCGGCCGGCCCTGGCCGTCTGGCGTGGGTCTGTCAGCGCGCGCCCTCCTGGGCGTATGCGCAGGCCGGGGCTGTGGCGCGCGGCGTTAGGCGGCCGGGGTCTCGCGCACCAGCAGCACCGGCACCGTGGCGGCTTGCAGCACCTGTTCCGCGTCGCTGCCCAGTGGCAAGCTGGTGCGGCCGTTGCGGCCGTGCATGCCCATCACGATGAGCTCGCACTGGCGGCGGTAGGCCTCTTCCAGGATGGCGCTGGCGACGCGGCTGGACATCACCTCGCGCAGCACGCTCTCGCAGGCCACGCCGGCCTGGCCGGCCGCCTGGCAGCCCTCGTCCAGCAGCGCCTGCGCACGCTCCAACAGCACCTCCCGCGCTTCGTCGAAGCTGTTCTGGCTGGGCTTGGACAGCAGCAGCTGGTAGGTGTCCACCACGTGCAGCAGCAGCAGCGTGGATTGGAGCCGGCAGGCCAGCTCGACGGCTTCGTGCAGCGCGCGTCCGGAAGCGGCGCTGCCATCGACGGGAACCAGGATCCTCGAGTACATGCTGCTCTCCCGCACCGGCCCGCGGGCCGCGGACACGGGCATTCTTCGGCCATGGTGGCACTGGAACTTGATCAAACGCAACCGGCGCAGCGGGTCCCCCCGGAGCAGGCGTGACCGTTGCACGGGCAACCGCTGGCCCAGGCTGCCTGCCAGCGATGGCGCCAGAGCTGGCGTAACCATCGCATCACCCGCGGCCCTACGGTACCGTGCAGCAGCCGGGGCTGCCGGGGCTTCGGCGTCGGGCTGGTCCGGGCGCCGTGGCCTGGGCTTCAAGGAGGTGAGCATGGACTCGCTGGCTTCGATCCTGGTGCACGTCGATGCCTTGCCGCGCAGCCGCGCGCGGCTGGAGCTGGTCCGCACGCTGGCCCGGCGGCTGGACGCCACGGTGACGGCGCTTTTCCCGGAAAGCGGCAGCTTCATTCCCGAGACGTTGCGCCTGGACCAGGAGCGCCGCGAGCAGGCCCGCACGCTGGTGGACGAGGTCCAGGGGGCGGGCGAGCCGCATCTGCGCTGGGCCGAGCTC
>JAEYPG010000001.1 GCA_023410975.1 Pseudomonadota bacterium | reverse complement strand
CCCCAGGCCATCGCCCTCAACGAGAAGGGCTGGATCGTGGGCTGGTCTCGGTTGGCCGTCAGCCCGCATCTCGACCACGCCTTCCTCTGGCGCAACGGCCGCATGCGCGACCTCAACGACCTGCTCGACGCCACTTTGGCGCCGCACTGGGAGCTGACCAGCGCCATGGACATCAACGAACGCGGCCAGATCGTGGGCCTGGGCTTCCTGGACGGCGTGCAGCGCGGCTACATCGCCACGCCCGTGCCCGAGGCCGGCACGTGGGCGCTGATGCTGGCGGGACTGGGCGGCGTGGGCGCCGTGGCGTGGCGCCGGCGCCCTGGGCCGCGGGACTGGAGCGCCGCCTCCATCAATCAATAGCGATGCGCCGGTCCCGGATCAGCGCCGCCAGCAGCCGGCCCTCCTCGCTGATCGTCTTGCGGAAGGCCGCGCCGTCCTGCGCCACCGGCTCGGCCCCCAGCTCGGCGAAGCGCTGCTTCACCTCCGGCAGCGCCACCGCCCGGGCGATCTCCTGGCCCAGCCGCGCCACCACGTCCGGCGGCGTGGCCGCGGGCGCGAACAGCCCGAACCAGTTGCCCAGCTCCACGCCCTTGACGCCCGCCTCGGCCAGCGTGGGCGCGTCCGGGAAGAAGGGCGAGCGCCGCGTGCCGCTCACCGCCAGCAGCTTCGCGCGGCCCTCGCGCAGGTGGCTGAAGCCGGTGGCGGGGTCGAAGTAGTAGTCGATCTGCCCGGCCAAGAGGTCCTGCAGCGCCGGCGCCGCACCGCGGTAGGGCACGTGCACGGCATCCACGCCGGCCTGCTGCTTGAACAGCTCGGCCACCAGGTGCATCTGCGTGCCCGGGCCGCCGGAGCCGTAGCTCAGCTTGCCGGGCTGGGCCTTGGCCAGCTTCACCAGCTCGGCCACGTTCTTCGCCGGCAGGTCCTTGCGCGCCACCAGGTACAGCTGTGCGTAGCCCAGGCTGGCCACGGGCTGCAGGTCGCGCTCCGGGTTCAGCGCCGGCTTGAACAGGTGCGGGTTGGCGGTCTGCACCGAGATCGGCGCCACCATCAGCGTGTAGCCGTCGGCCGGTGCCTTGCCCACCTCGCTCACCGCCAGGTTGCCGCTGGCGCCGGGCTTGTTGTCCACGATCACGGGCTGGCCCAGCGCCTTCTGCAGCGGGGCCGCCACCACGCGCGCCATCACGTCGGTGGTGCCGCCGGGCGGGAAGCCCACCACCAGCCGGATCGGCCTCGTCGGCCAGGGGCTCTGGGCCAGCACCGGCGCCGCCGCGCCCAAGGTGCCCAGGCCGAGCAGGGCCGCGGCCTGCACGAGGCTGCGGCGCGAAAGGGTGTGTTGCTTCGTCTTCATGGCTTGTCTCCTTTGGTGTGATGTCTTGGGTTCGTCACCGCCGCTTCAGCCCCGCGGGCGCAGGCTGGGCAGCTCCACCCGGCGGATGAGCCGGTTCTCCTGCGCCACGATCAGGTGCTCCGAGGCCTGCAGGTAGGCCGGGAAGTCCGGGTGGCGGTCGCGCAGCGCGCTGCGGCGCTCGTACTCGGCCAGGCTCTCGTAGGCCCACAGGTGCACGAACTGGTTCAGCGGGCCCACCTGGCTGACGTGGAAGCCGAGGGGGTGGCCCAGCGTCTGCAGTAGCACCGGCATCGCCAGCCGGTCGAAGACCTCGATGAACTCGTTCATGCGCCGCAGCGCGATGGTGTAGACGCGGTGGTCCACGAGCGGCAGGCGTGCGAGATCAGGCGGCATGGCGCAGCTCCTTCGCGTCCCGCGGCGCCACGGCCGGCGCCTGCACCAACGAATCCTCGACGCGTGCGATGAACCGCGCCGTGAGGTAGCCGAAGGTCATGATCGGCCCCAGCGTGATGCCGGCGCCCGGGTAGTTGCCGCCCATGACGCTGGCGCGGTCGTTGCCCACGGCGTACAGGCCCTCGATGGCGCCGCCCTGCCCGTCCAGCACCCGGCCCGCCACGTCGGTGCGGATGCCGTCGAAGGTGCCCAGGTCGCCCATCACCACCTTGAGCGCGTAGTACGGCCCCTCGCCCACCGGCGCCACGCAGGGGTTGGGCTGCCGCGCCGGGTCCGCCAGGTAGCGGTTGAAGCTGGTGCTGCCGCGGCCGAACTGCTCGTCCACGCCGCGCGCGGCGCCCGGGTTGTATTCGCGCACCGTGCGCTCCAGCCCCGCGGCGTCGATGCCGGCGCGCTGCGCCAGCTCCGCCAGGCTGCGGCCCTTCACCAGGTAGCCGTTGCGCAGGAAGCGCCCCAGCGGCATGGGCGCGGGTTTCACGTAGCCCAGGCCGTACTTGCGCAGCGTGGCGTGGTCGCAGACGAGCCACATCGCCGTCTCGCGCTCGCCCTTGCAGGCCTCGACCATCGCCGCGCCCACGTCGTGGTAGCTCTCGGACTCGTTGCAGAAGCGCTGGCCCCGGCGCGTGACGCCGATGATCCCGGGCTTGTAGCGGTCCAGCAGGTGGGGGAACACGCCCACCCGCCCGTCGCCCAGCGGCACTTTCGATACCGGCATCCACGCCGCCGGCTGCGGGTAGCGGATGGGCACCGTGCCGCCCGCCTGCTCCGCCATGCGCGCGCCGTCCCCGGTGTTGCCCTGGGGCACGGGCGACAGGTGCTCGCCGCCACGGCGCAGGTGCGCGTAAGCCTTCCTGATCCGCTCCACGTCGTGCGAGAAACCGCCGCTGGCCAGCACCACGCCGCGGCGGGCGCGAATCTCCCTCTCGCCGTCCGGACCTTGCACGCGCGCGCCCACCACGCGGCCGCCTTCGAGCAGCAGCTCGCGCGCCGGCGTGCCGGTGTGGATCGGGATGCCCAGGTCCAGCGCGCTCTTGGCCAGCCGCGCCGCCAGCGCGTTGCCGCTGGTGACGTTGACGCCGCGCCGGTACAGCGCGAGCTCCTTCAGGTGCTTGCCCAGGCGCCGCACCACGTAGGCGAAGGAGGCGAGCGACTTCGTGGCGCTGAAGAAGTGCTTCAGGTCGGCGTTGGAGCTGTTGAACATCATCCCGATGAAGGTGATGGTCTGCAGCGGCGGGCGCAGCCGGGCCATGTCGGCGCCCAGGCCGCGGATGTCGTAGGGCGCGGCCAGGATGGAGCGGCCCACGTCCACGCCGCCCGGCGCGGTGGGGTGGTAGTCGGGGTAGAGCGTGGGCACGAATTTCACGGCCGTCTCGCGCTCGAAGAACTCGACCATCTCCGGCGCCCGGTCCAGGAAGGCATCCACGGCCGCGGCGTCGAAGTAGGCGCCGGTCTCGTGGCGCAGGTACTCGCGCGCGGCCTCGCGGCTGTCGCGCACGCCGGCGGCCCTGGCGTGCGGGTTGCCGGGAATCCACAGCACGCCGCCGGAGAAGGCGGTGGTGCCGCCGAAGACAGTGTCCTTCTCGACCACGGCCACGTCGAGGCCGAGCTTTTTCGCCGTGACGGCGGTGGACAGGCCGCCAGCCCCGGAGCCGATGACGAGCAGGTCGCAGTGCTGCGTTCGTGTTGGATTGGTGGCGCCCATGCGGCAGCCCTCCTGTGCGAGGAGTTGAATGGATGTGGAGAGGGAAGCGGCCCGCGCGGCGGCAGGGCGGCGTCAGGCGGCGGTGGCGTTGAAGCCGGGGCGCGGCACGAGGTCCATCAGCATGGTGTCCATGCCGCCGTCCACGACCAGCTCCGCGCCGTTGAGGTAGGCGCTGCGCGCGCTGGCGAGGAACAGCGCGGCGTTGGCGATGTCGATGGGCTCGCCCACGCGGCGGCTGGCGGTGACGGCGGCGCGCCTGGCCTCGAAGCCCGGCTCCTCGTAGAACTTGGCCGACAGCGGGGTGCGGATCATGCCGGGGCAGACGGCGTTGCTGCGCAGGCCCAGCGGGCCCCACTCCGCGGCGAGCTGGCGCGACAGCAGCAGCACGCCGGCCTTGCTCGCGCTGTAGGCGCCGCTGCGCGTCTGCGGGTGCAGCGCGGCGATGGAGGCGACGTTGACGATGCTGCCCTGCCCCACGGCCAGCAGCTGCGGCTGGAAGGCCCGGGCGCACAGCAGCGCGCCGGTGAGGTTCACGGCCAGCACCGCGTTCCAGTCCTCCACGCTGACGCTGTCCAGCGCGCCGGCCTTGAGCATGCCGGCGTTGTTGACCAGCGCGCCGCAGTCGCCCAGCTCGCGGCGCACCCGCTGCGCGGCCTCGCGCACGCCGGCCTCGCGGCCGACATCGCAT
>JAEYPG010000618.1 GCA_023410975.1 Pseudomonadota bacterium | reverse complement strand
GCGTGCGCCGGCGCTGCGGGCAGCGCCAGCGTGGCGGCCAGCAGCGCGGCCAGGGCAGGGCGCGGCGCGCGCGCCACGGCGCGTCCAGGTTTCGCGGGCCTCACTTCAGCGCTCCCGGAACGCTTCGGTGGAGCGCAGCAGCGGGCGCATCAGGAAGCTCAGCACCGAGCGCTCGCCCGTGCGGATGTCCACGGCGCCGGTCATGCCCGGGATCACGGGCAGCAATTCGCCGTGCGGGGTGCGCAGCGCCGCCTCGTCCGTGCGCACCAGCACGCGGTAGTAGGTGTTGTCGCCGGCGACACGGTCGGGGTCGCCCAGGGCATCGGGGCTGATGTGTTCCACGCGGCCCATGAGCCGGCCGTAGATGGAAGGCTCGTAGGTGTTGAGCGTGAGCTCCGCGCTCTGGCCCACCTGCAGGAAGCCGATTTCCGAAGGCTTCACGCGTGCCTCCACCAGCAGCTGCGTGCCGGTGGGCACGATGTCCATCACCGCCGCGCCCGGCGCGACCACGCCGCCCAGCGTGGCGGTACGGATGTTCTTGACCACGCCGTCCACCGGCGAGGTCAGCACCGTGCGGCGCAGCACGTCGGCGCGGCCCTCCTGCTGCTCCATCAGCTGTGCCAGGTCGGCGCGCACGCGCAGCAGATCGGTGCGTGCGTCCTGGCGGAAGCGGTTGATGCGCTCCTCGCCCTGCATTTCCTGGTCGTTGAGCTGGCGCTGCAGCCGCATGACCTCCACTTCCGACAGCAGGCCCTGGGCCGACATGTCCTGCGCCACCTGCAGCTCGCGCCTGAACAGCGCGGCACTGCGGCGTATGGCGGCCAGCGCGCCGTCCAGCGCGCTGCGCCGGGCCTGGAAGGCCTCGGTTTCCGAGCGCACCAGCGCGGCGTTGCGCGCCACCTCGGCCGGGAACTGCGGCGTGCCGCCCGAGGCCTCGGCCTCCAGCCGTGCGATGGTGGCCTGCAGCGCCAGTTGCTTGGCCACGCCCTCGTTCTGCTGGGCCTGGAAGCGCGTGGGGTCCAGCCGCGCCAGGGGTTGCCCCGCGCGTACCGGCTGGCCCTCGCGCACCAGCAGCTCGGCCAGCAGGCCGCCTTCCAGGCTCGCGATGGACTGTTCGCGGCCATCGGGAATGACGCGCGCGTCAACGTGCGCCATGCGGTCCACGCGCGCCAGCGACGCCCAGGCCACCAGGGTCGCCAGCAGCGCCGCCATCAGCCACAAGGCCCAGCGGCCGCGCGGCAGGTCGTCCAGATGCTGCGCGGCGCGCAGCTCCGAGAGGTATTGCGCCTCGGCGGGGCTCAAAGCGTTCTTGCCGGCCATGAGGGGTACGTCTCAAGAAGGGAAGCCACGGTGCGGCGCGGCGCTCAGGCCTGTGCCGCCGCCTGCAGCGGCACCGCGGCGGGTTGCCCCGCGGCCACCTGCCGCTGCGGCTGGGGTTGCTGTGGTTGTTGGGAAGGCTGCGGCTGTGGCTGCGGGGCCAGCGATGCCATCACGGCGGCCTTCGAACCGTCGCGCACCACTTGGCCTTGGTCGATCACGAGCACACGCTGCGCCAGCTCCAGCACGGCCGGACGGTGCGTGACCATCACCAGCGTGCGGTCGCCCACGGCGGCGGCGAGCTGGCGAAGGAACAGGAACTCGCTTTGCGCGTCCATGGAGCTGGTGGGCTCGTCCATGAGCAGGATGCGCGGGCGCGTGACCAGGCAGCGCGCCAGGGCCACGAGCTGGCGCTGGCCGCCCGAGAGCAGCGCGCCCATCTCGCCCACTTCCATCTCCCAGCCCTGGGGATGCGCGTCCACCACGCGGTCCAGCCCGGTGAGCCGGGCCACCTCGGCCAGGGCCGCGGCATCCACGCCGGGACGGCCCATGGCGACGTTCTCGCGCAGCGTGCCGGTGAACAGCCGCGGCTCCTGCGACACGAAGCCCACCTGGGCGCGGAAGTCGGCGCGGTTGAGTTGGCGCAGGTCCAGCCCGTCCACCTCGACACGGCCCTGCGTGGGCTCGTACAGGCCTGCCAGCACGCGCAGGATGGTGGACTTGCCGCTGCCAATACGTCCGAGCATCACCACGCGCTCGCCCGGCTCGACGCGAAGGTTCACGCCCTTGAGCACTTGCGGCGCCGGCGCGGCGCCGGTGGGCGGGTAGGCGAACTGCACGTCGCGCAGCGCGATGCGCCCGCTCAGCGCCATGGGCGGCAGCGAGGCCGCGCCGGGGGGCTGTTCGGTGGGCAGCGACATGAGCTGCTCCAGCGCCCGCAGCGCCGCGCGCGCACCCTGGTAGCGCGTGGCCAGGCTCACCACGCTGGACAGCGGCGCGATGGCGCGCCCGGCGAACATCACCGCGCCGATGAGGCTGCCGGCGCTGATCTGCTTGTCGGCGATGAGGTACACGCCCCACACCAGCATGGCCAGCGTGATCACCTGCTGCGAGCCCGTGGTGAGGTTGCTGCTCCAGCTTGCGACGCGGCGCGAGCGCAGCGCCGTTTCGGCGGCGGCGGCGGTGGCCTGTTCGAAACGCCGTGCGAAGCGGCCCTGCGCGCCCACGGCCTTGACGTCCTCCAGCCCCTCCAGCGCCTCCACCAGCGCGGCCTGCTGCTCGGCCTGATGCTTGAGGTTGGAGCGCATGGCGCGGCGCAGCGCACCCTGCATCAGCGCCGTGGCGCCCAGGATCAGCGGGACCGCCACCACCATGACCCAGCCCAGCGGCCCGGCCACGGCGAAGATGGCCACGATGAACACCAGCACGAAGGGCAGGTCCGTGACGGCGGACATGGTGGCGGAGGTGGTGAAGTCGCGTACCAGCTCGATCTGCGCCAGTTGATGGGCGCAGGCGCCGGACGAGGCGGGGCGGTGCTCCATGCGCACATCCAGCGTGTGGCGGAACAGCGCGGTGCCCACCAGCAGGTCGACCTTCTTGCCGGCCACGTCGATGAGGTGGGCGCGCAACTGCCGTGCCACGGAGTCGAAGGCCAGCGCCACCAGCGCCACGCCCGTGAGCGCCCACAGCGTGACGAAGGCCTGGTGCGGGATGACCTTGTCGAAGGTCACCGCGGTCACCAGCCCCATGGCCAGCGTGAGCACGTTGCTCAGCAGCGCCGCCAGCATGGCCGAGCGGTAGTGCGGCGCGAAGCGGCGCAGCACGCTCCAGAGCCAGTGCGGCTTGTCCTGTCCGGCCGAGGCCGCCGGGCTCACCGGTTGCGGCGTGGCCAGCAGCGCGAAGCCGCTGTAGCGCGCGGCCAGCGCGCTCGCTTCCTGCACCGTGGCCTGGCCGGTGCAGGGGTCCAGCACCTCGTAGCGCGCGCCTTCGTCCAGGCGGCGCAGCACGACGCAGGCCCCGCGCTCGTGCAGCAGCAGCACGGCCGGGAACACCAGTGCGTTGAGCTGGGCCAGCGGGCGCTGCACCACGCCGGCCTTGAAGCCCGAAGCCTGTAGAGCCCGCAGTGCCTGCGCGGTGCCGAGCCGGTCCTCAAGGGCTTCTCCGGCCAGCAGCGACGCGGCACTGTGCTCGCGCCCGTGGTGGCGCGTGAGCCACAGCAGCGCGGCCAGCAGGGGGTCGGCCGCCGCGGCGGCATCGGGGCGCATGGTGCTGCTCATCAGCGCTTGCGGTGCTCAAGCGCCAGGCGCTCGAACTCGGCTTCCAGCCCGCGCACGAAGCGCGGGGTGTCGAACAGCGCCGACTGGCGGCCCTGCTCGGTGAGGTAGCGCCGGTAAGAGGCCACGCGCGCGGGCGTCCTGCCCAGCAGCACGGCCATGCGCTCGTACTCGGCCAGCGAGTCCGTGGCCAGCTCGGGCAAGCCCACGTGCGTGAGCAGGCTGCCGGCCATGCGCGAGATGTAGCTGCGGCCCGAGCAGGTCAGCAGCGGCAGCCCCATCCACAGCACGTCGCTGGCGGTGGTGCCGCCGTTGTAGGGGAAGGTGTCGAGGAACAGGTCCGCCAGCGGCAGCCGCGCCAGGTAGTCCGGCGGCGCCACGCGCGGGGCGAAGACCAGCCGCTCGCGCGCCACGCCCTGGGCATCGGCGGCCCGCAGCATGTTTTCCCGCGCCCACTCGTTGTCGGCCAGCAGCCACAGCACGCTGTTCGGCACCGCGTGCAGCACGCGCATCCACAGCCGGAACACCTCTTCGGTGAACTTGAAGTTGTTGTTGAAGGCGCAGAAGACGAAGGCGTCCTCGGGCAGCCGGTACTGCGCGCGCGTGGGTGCGGCGCCGGTCTCGCGCTGGCGGTCGCTGACCTGGTAGCAGCCGGGCAGGTAGATCGGGCGCTCGCTGCTGTAGGGCAGCAGCTCCGGGGGCATGACGTAGCGGTCGGCGATCACCCAATCCACGCCGGGGATGCCGCAGGTGCCGGGAAAGCCCAGGTAGCTCACCTGCACCGGCGCCGGACGCTGCGCCAGGATGGCCGGGCGCGCGCCGTTGGTCAGGCCTTGCAAGTCCACCAGCACGTCGATGCCCTGCTGCGCGATGAGCTGCGCGGCGGCCTCGTCGGAGAGGGACCCGATGGGCCACAGCTTGTCGAAGCCCGCCTTCAGCCGAGCGCGCAGCGGGGAGCCGTCCTCGCGGCTCCAGCAGAAGGCATGCACCTCGAAGCGCTCGCGGTCGTGCGTCTCGTACAGCTCGGCGGTGAGCAGCCCCACGGCGTGCATGCACAGGTCGCCCGAGAGGTAGCCGATGCGGATCTTGCCGGTGCGCGGCGGCTGCTTGGCGTGCAGCGGCGTTGACGGCGACTTGTACCCGCGCTCCAGCATGAGGCGCTGCGCGGCGAGCATGTGCAGCGCCGGGTCGTCGGTGGCGCTGAGCATGGCCAGCGCCGAGGTTCCGGCCAGCAGGTGATAGTGCGTGAGCGCGCCCACGGGCTGGTACACCGGCCAGGCGCACTGCTTCTGGCGCAGGTGCACGTAGTGCTGTATCGGGCCAGGCTGCGCGGGGTCGAGCTCCAGGCTCAGGCGCAGCCAGGACTCGGCCTCGTCGAAGCGGCGCAGTTGCTCGCACAACCGTGCGCTGTTGTTGAGGGCGTGCAGGCGCAGCTGCAGCGTGGCGTCATCGGGCGCGGACTGCAGGGCGATGGAGCGCCACTGGGCCAATGCCTCGTCGTGGCGGCCGAGCTGTTCGAGCTGGTGGCCCAGGTTGAGCCGGGCCTGCGCGAAGTCCGGCGCCGTCTCCAGCGCGCGCCGGTAAGCCTGCTCCGCGTCGGCCGCGCGCCCGAGCGTGCCCAGGACCACGCCCCAGTTGAAGCAGGCCAGGTGGCGCAGCGGCGAGGCCGTGTGCGCGAGCCAGTCCTCGTAGAGCCGTGCGGAGGCTTCCGGCAGTCCCTGCTGCGTCAGCCGGCCGGCGCTGTCGAACAGCTCGGGCAGCGGCATCCGGCCCGAGCGGGCCTGGGCCAGCAGTTGCTCGAATGCGGCCTCGCGCGGGACAGTGGACGAAACGGACGTCTGGGACATGGCAGGGCTGGCAGGCGGGAAAACTCCGGTGGCGATTGTGTAGAGGCCCAGCGGTCTGCGATCGGTGCATCAGGCGGGGGAAGGGCGGCTATCTCGGCAGACGAAAAAGGATGAAGTGGCCGGGACGATGGCGCGGTCAGCGGATCGCCGGTTGGCAGCGCCGCTCGTGCCCATCTCCAGAACTGCCCGAGCGTTGCCTTGATGTTCGGTCTTTAGGAAGGACACCCCGAGTCCTAGCATCTGCGGTCCACCGTTGCCATTGAAACCTCACCCATGTCCACGCCGCATCCAATACAGCAAGGCCTTGAGAACTCAAGATTGGCCCGGCAGCACGCTCCCTATTTCGTGCAGGCGGTACAGGTCAGCTCGGCGCTGCAGGGATTCAGCCGCCTGGACGTCTTCAGCCAGTTCTGCGCCGGCCGGCGGGTGCTGCACGTGGGCTGTGTCGATTGGCCGATCACCAACCCCAAACAAAGTCTGCACGTGCAACTGGCCCGGCATTGCGCCCAGCTCGACGGCTTCGACATCCATGCCGAGGGCTTCGAACTGCTGCGTCCGGAACTGCCAGAAGGGTCACGGCTGTTTTCGGACTGGGCCGAAGTGACGGAGCCTTACGACATCGTTCTCGTGCCCGAGGTCATGGAGCACGTGCCCGATGTCCAGGGTTTTCTGGCGCAACTCGATCGGGTGCAGGCTGGCCATTTCGTGATCACGGTACCCGATGCCTATTCTTGCTTCGCGGCCCATTTCGAGCACCTGCCGGACCAGAACACACTGGTCGAGGTCGTGCACCCGGATCACAACTGCTGGTACACACCCTATACGTTCAGCAACGTGCTGCGAAAATACACGCCCTGGCAACTGAACGCGCTGTATTTCTTCAACCGCATCTCATTGTTGGCCGTCGCAAGCCGCTCACAGGTCCTTGGATGAGTTGACCGGCAGATGCCGGTCCGCTGCCTGCACATCAAGCCAGGACTTTCTGGTACAGCGTGTCGTAGGACTTGCGGGTGCTGCCCCATTCCTGGTGTGCGAATACCGGGCCAGGTCCCTCGTAGCGGCTGCCCGAAAAATGCTCGGGAATGAAGAAATGGCTGGGCAGGATGGTCAGGTTGGCGTATTTGTACTTGTAGTAAGCCTCGCTCAACGCCATGGGCCCCACGGTTTTCCACGCCATGTCGTCGGTCACCGTCGGCTTGGCCTGCAGGTCCAGGATGATCTGGCCGAAGAAGGGATTCTCGGCCACGGAGCCCACGTAGCCCGCCGCGATCAGCATGGGGCGCTCGATCTCGTTTTCCCAGCAGGCGAACGATTCGGATTCGAGCATCCAGTCCTGCAAGGGGCGCATGCAGATGCTGTCGGCATCGACCACGATGCCGCCTTCGTTATAGAGGATCTCCCAGCGCATCAGGTCCGCCACGCCGTTGAGCTCGCGCCCAGCCATCTCGCGCATGTGGCGTGCGTTGACCCACTCGATGGTGGACAGGTCTTCGTTTCCCCACAGCCGAATGTCCCAGTCCGGGTGATGGCGAGCCCAGGTAGCAATGCAATTGTCCGGGCGCTTGCCTTGATCGCCTACCCAAATGAAATGGAGTTTTTTGGGAATCATCATTGAATATCGGTTGATGACGCAGACAAACAGCCGACGAGCGTCGGGACGCGTTCAGTCGGAGCGCTGCCGCAGTTGCCGAGCCAGGTTGCGGTAATGCAGCGCCTGGGCCTGCTCGTCGAGGCCTTCGTGGACCACGGCGAGGTTGTGCGCGGCCAGGAAGCTGCCGCGGCCGGGCACGCCGTCGAACTCGGGGCGCTCGCCGATCTCCAGGCAGCGCTGCCACGCTGCCTGCGCCATCGGCAGCCATTCGGCCAGGGCCCGCTGCGGTTGCTGGACGGCCGCGTCGAGCATCAGGTTGCCCAGCACGAAGAAGTAGTCGGGGTAGCCGTCGCACTCGTCCATCATGTCCGCGGACAGGCCGATGGCCTCCTCCAGCCGGTTGGCTTTGGACAAGCAGTAGAGCAGGCGCACCGAGGCATCCCGGCGGTACGCGGCGCGGGAGTCCATCAAGGCCCTGGCACGGAGGTAGAACCCGCAGGCCGGCGCGAATTCGCCGGCCACCTCGTGGTCCTTGCCCAGCTGGTAAAGCAGATAGGGGTCGTCAGGGTGGAGCTGGATCTCCTGCAGCAGCAGCTCGCGGTTGCGGCCCGCCTTGCGCGCCAGCTGCGACGCGAGGTAGCCGTCATGGCCCAGCACCAGCGGCAGGCGCCGCCGGGGCAGCTCGGCCACCGGCGCCTCGTGAATGCGCCCCTGGTAGCGCACGCCGCGCGGCAGCAGCCGCGGCAGCCAGGTATTGCCCTGTTCGCGCTGGCCGGCAATGTCGAAGTCGCTCCTCACCTGCACCATGCCCAGGAAGGGCGCTTCATTCTTGCCCAGGCTCAGGCACTGCGCCCCGCGCGTGATCCACTCGTCCGCGTCCAGGATCAGGTTCCAGTCGGCATCGGCCTGCTGCAGCGCGGCGTTGCGGGCTGCGGAGAAGTCGCCCGTCCACGGTGTCTGATAGACCTGCGCACCACAGCGCCGGGCGATGGCCACCGTGTCGTCGGTGGAGCCCGTGTCCAGCACCACCATGCGGCGCACGTGAGGCGCGGCGCTGCGCAGGCAGCGCTCGATGCAGCGGGCTTCGTCGCGCGCGATGACGACCAGCGCCAGGTCGGGCCGTCGCCCGGTGTAAAGCTTCGTGGGCATGGTACGGGGTGATGTGCGCGTTGGTGCGCCCGTAGGACGGCAGCGTGGCAGGCGTGGCGCGCGGCACAAGCGCCGGCGTGCCGTGCGTCATCAGCCAGGGAGCCGCGTCAATGGACGGTATGCCGGCGTGGACTCAGCAGCCGGTCGAGCTCGCCAAGCCAGGGCTCGGCCAGGCGCCGGATCTGTGCATCGTTGAGCACGATACGCTGCAGGATGACCATCTTGACCTTGGCCTGCTCAGGCGCCAGTGCGGCCGCGGAGGTGGCTTGCTGGAGCTCCGAGATCAACACTCCGCAGGTGCCTTCCAGCTGGACGACGGCGGCCCAGTCGCCACGGCGCGCGGCCGACAGCATGTCGGCGCTGGCCTTCTCGATGGCTTCGTAGTAGCTCAGCAGCGAAGTGGTCATGGCGTGGGCGATGGGTGCCGTGGACGGGAACCTTGCGGCCTCAGCGGGTGTTGTCGGCTTGCGGGCCGATGGCGGCCCAGGCTTCGCTGATCGGCTCGATGAGGCGCTTGCACTCGTCCAGCAGCGCAGGGTCGTTGCGCAGGTTGGCCTGCGTCAGGCGCAGCGAAACGTAGCCGTAGAGGTCGGCCAGGTCGGCGGCCAGCGCCCCGCCTTGTTCACGGTCCAGTGCGCTGCGCAGGCCCTCGTCGAGGATGCGCACCGCGCGGCTGATCTGGTGGCACTTGGTCTCGATGTCGCCCTGCGCCATGGCCCCCTGGGCCAGCGCGAGACTATTGAGCAGGCCATCGAAAAGCATGGCCACGAGCTTGTGCGGCGAGGCGGTGTTCACGCCGGTCTCCACGCCGATCTGGTGATAAGTCTGGGCCAACCCGGCAGCCGCGCCACGGCTGGGAGCGAAGGGTGAAGTCATGCTGTACATGGCGGGTCAGGAAACAATGCGGTTGCGGTGTTCTCAGTTGGACGAGTAGAGGCTCGTCAGCTTCGTGACTTGTGCCGCCAGCGAGTTGAGCGAGGACATCTTGGTGTCCAGCGCCTGGTATTGCTTTTCCAGCCGTGCCTGGGTGCGGGCCACGCGATCCTCCACCTTTTCCTGCTCGGTCTGGTTGCGCTTGAGCTTGGTTTGCAGGCCCGCGGTGCGGGTGCTCAGCACGCCGTCGCTGCGGGTGAGCCGGTCGATGAGGTCGCTGAAGCGCACTCCGAAGCCGTTGTTGCCGGGCACCGTGTCGTCGGTGGTGGAGAAGAGCTTGGCCACCTCCTCGGGCTGCTGCAGCGCGGTCTTGAGCTTGGCGGTGTCGAGCTTGAGACTGCCGTCGGTGGCCGTGCTGAAGCCGATGCTGGCCAGGGTGCCGTACACGGGGGAGGCCCCGTTGCTGCCCTGCAGCAGCAGGCGCATCTGGCTGCGGAGGCCCAGCGCGGTGCTGTCACCCTGCAGCGGGGCACCCTTCTTGGCCGTCTCGTCGTACTTGGTCTGGTCGCGCAGGTAGCTGTTGAGCGCGTTGTAGGCGGCCATGAAGTCCTCGATGGCCTTCTGCTGGGCCGTGGCGTCGGCGGCGGAGGACACCTTGACCGGGGCGCTGCTCTCCTTCAGGACCTTGAGCGTGACGCCACCGATGGCGTTCTTGAACTCGTTGGTGGTGGACTCCGCGGGCACGCCGTTGACCGTGATGGCCGCGTTCTGCGCCTTCTGGCCCTCGGTCATCGTGCCGCCGATGTCGGCGAGGCCCGAGTAGCTGAATTCGCCCAGGCCCCCGCTGCCCACCATCTCGATCTGGTCCTTGGTGCCGGTGTTCTTGGACGTCAGGGAAAGGCGCACCGCGCCGCTGGCATCGCTCACCAGCGAGGCCACGACCCCGGCGCCGGCGGCGTTGATGCGGTCGCGCACCTGGCTCAGCGTGGTGTTGGGGTCGGTGAAGTCCAGCGTCACGGGGCTGGTGCCTTCCTTGTACTTGGGCGGCGGGCCGTAATCCTCCACGAGCCCGATCGTCAGCGAGCCCGCGCCCAGCGGGTCCGAGGGTTGCATGGCCTTGGAATAGAGCGAATGCGCGCGGGCCACCTGGCCAACCTTGACGTCGTACTCGCCGGCGCTGATGCTGCCGCTGCTGGTGGCGGTGAGCACCGTGGTGTCGGAAGCCGTGGCCGTGCCCTGGGTCCACAACGAGCTCTTGGACAGCGCCGCGGCCGAGTCGCGCAGCGTGGACATCAGGCTCTGCACCTTGCCGTAGGAGGACACCTGCGTCTGGATGCTGCTGGCCGCGGTCTTGAGCTGCTCGATGGGCTTGCGCTCGACCGCCATCAACTGCGAGATGAGGCTCTGGACGTCGATGCCGCTGCCGATGCCGGCGGACGAGATGGTCATGTTCTCCGCTCCTGGTGAGGGTTGTAGATGGGAGATCGGCGGCGGTTACAACAACTTGAGGCCATGCCAGTGCCGGCACGGCCCATGCGAAGTCGTCTGCGCCGCCGCGTGGCGCGGTCCGCGCCACCGGATCTTCATCCTTGCAGCAGCTTCATGATCTGCTGCGGCTGCTGGTTGGCCTGCGCGAGCATGGCCTGGGT
>JAEYPG010000286.1 GCA_023410975.1 Pseudomonadota bacterium | reverse complement strand
GGCCCGCGCACCCCGGCTAAGCGCGCGGCGGCCGGTGCGCCGCGCCTGCTTTGACGTTCTTGTCACATGTCGTACTCCAAAGCGTGGCATGGTCGCGCGCGAAATCCGTCTGGCCGCGGCTGGTTGCCTGTGTGGCCTGCCGGAGGGCCGTGGCGATCCAACTTTGAGCCATTGGCATGGCCGCGCCGCCCCAGGCGTGCGCGCAGGAGGGAAGCACCTTGAACGACGCTGCCGCCCCGCCGCTGGATGCGGTTCACGGCGACCTTGCGCTGCATGAGCGCGCGCAGGAGATCTTGTCCTTGAAAGCCCGGCTGGAGGCGCTGACCGGCAGTGCGTGGCACGCCGGCGACGCGCAGCGCGACCTGCTGGCGCAGAAGGCGCTGCTGCGCACGGTGCTGGACGAGTCGCCCGACTTCATCGCGCTCAAGGACCACCAGGGCAACTTCCTGCTGTGCAACCAGCCGGTGGCCGAGTTCTACGGCACCACGCCTGAGGCGATGGTGGGGCGGCACGACGGGCACTTCAGCGCCACCGCGGCGCAGGCCGAGCAGATACGCCGCAATGTGCTGGAGATCATGGCGCACGGCCGCACCGAGATCGTGTTCGAGGAGTCCACCGACCACCGCAGCGGCCAGACGCGCTGGTTCAAGTCGATCAAGAAGCCCTTTGTCGGCGACAACGGGCTCCCGCGCATCCTCGTCATCGCGCACGACATCACCGACGTCCGCAACGCCCAGCAGAAGGTGCAGGACAGCGAGCGGCGCCTGCGCTACGTGCTCAACGCGACGGGCGAGGGCATGTGGGACTGGGACCTGCGCACCAACGCGCTGCAGCACAACCAGCGCTGGTACGAGCTGCTGGGCCTGGACCGCACGCGGCTCACCGGCACCATCCAGGACTTCCAGGCCTGCCTCTTTCCCGAGGACTTGGCCGAGGTCATGGCCGCGGTGCAGCGCTGCCTGGACGGGCATGGCCCCTACCGCCACGAGCACCGCATGCGGCGCCCGGATGGCAGCGTCGTCTGGGTGTTCGACCGCGGCGACGTGGTCGAGCGCGACGAGCAGGGCCGGCCGCTGCGCATGGTGGGCAGCTTCACCGACGTGACCGAGCGCCGCCAGGCCGAAGAACTGACGCAGCGCCTGGCCTTCTACGATGCGCTCACCGGGTTGCCCAACCGGCGCCTGATGCTCGACCGGCTGCAGCACGCGCTGGAGCTGGGCCGGCGCAACGGGCAACTGGGCGCGCTGATGTTCATCGACCTGGACAACTTCAAGTCGCTCAACGACAGCCACGGCCACGCCAGCGGCGACGCGCTGCTGCAGGAGGTGGCTCGGCGGCTGCGGGAGTGCCTGCGCGCCAACGACACGGCCGCGCGCATGGGCGGCGACGAGTTCGTGGTGATCGCCGAGGACCTGGGCACGTTGCCGCTGGAAGCGGCCTCGCAGGCACAGGCCATCGCCTCCAGGCTCGTGGAGTGCATCGCGCAGCCCTACGAGCTGGAGGGCAAGCGCTATTGCGGCAGCGGCAGCATCGGCATCGCGCTGTTCGGCCTGCCGCACGACACCGCCGACGAGCTGCTCAAGCGGGCCGACTTCGCCATGTACCAGGCCAAGGACGCGGGGCGCAACACGCTGTGCTTCTTCGACCCGGCCATGCAGGAGACGGTGCTGGCGCGCGCGGCCCTGGCCGCGGACCTGCGCCACGGGCTGGAGCGCGGCGAGCTGTTCATCCACCTGCAGCCGGTGGTGGACGGGCAGGGCCGGCGCGTGGGCGCGGAAGCCCTGGCGCGCTGGCTGCACCCGGTGCGCGGCGTGGTGCAGCCGCTGGATTTCGTCGCGCTGGCGGAGCAGCACGGGCTGATCCCGGTGCTGGGCCGCCAGGTGCTGGAGGCCGCGTGCACGCAGCTCGCGGCGTGGGCGGGCGATGCCGCCACGCGGCACCTGACGCTGTCGGTCAACGTCAGCGCGCGCCAGTTCCACCAGCCCGGCTTCGTCGCGGAGGTGCTGCAGACGCTGCGCCGCACCGGCGCCGATGCGAATCTGCTCAAGCTGGAGCTCACCGAGAGCCTGCTGCTGCACGACGTGGAGGAGGTGGCGCAGAAGATGGCTGCGCTGCGCTCGCACGGCGTGCGCTTTTCCATCGACGACTTCGGCACCGGCTACTCCTCGCTGGCCTACCTCAAGCGGCTGCCGCTGGACGAGATCAAGATCGACCGTTCCTTCGTCAACGACCTGCTCAGCGACCCCAACGACGCGAGCATCGTGCAGACCATCCTGCTGCTGGCGCGCAGCCTGTCGCTGAAGGTGGTGGCCGAGGGCGTGGAGACCGTGGGACAGCAGCACTTCCTGGCGCACCACGGCTGCCCGCTCTTCCAGGGCTACCTGTTCGGCCGCCCGGCGCCGGCGGCGGCCTGGGAGGAGGCGCCGGCCTGACCGGTCTTCGTCTCGCTCCGCGCGTGGGCTCGGTCAGCCCCGCTGCCGCGCCGCCCAGCCCGCCACGATGCGCTGCAGTGCGTCCAGCCCGTCGGTGAGCGCGGCGGGGCCGGGCTGCAGGATGAGCGGCGACTTGATCTCGTGCAGCTCGCCGTCGCGCACCGCCGGCACGTCCTGCCAGCCCGGGCGCCGGGCCACGTGCTCGGCCCTGAACTTCTTGCCGCACCACGAGCCGATGATGATGTCCGGCTGCCGTGCGATGACCTCGGCGGGGTCGGCCACGATGCGGTCGCGGCCCAGGCTGGCCTGTGCTCGCTCGGGAAAGATGTCGTCGCCGCCGGCGATGCCGATGAGCTCGCTGACCCAGCGGATGGCGCTGATCATGGGCTCGTCCCACTCCTCGAAGTACACGCGCGGCCGCCGCGGCAGCGCCAGCGCCAGCGCGGCGCGGCGCGCGGCCTCGATGCGCGCCTGCAGCGTGCCGGCCAGCGCCTCGGCCTTCCCCGGAGCGCCCACCAGCGCGCCCAGGCGCCGCACGTAGCCGAGGATGCCGTCCACGGAGCGGTGGTTGGCGATCCACACCTCGACGCCATGGCGCACCAGCGCCTGTGCGATGTCGGCCTGCATGTCCGAGAAGCCGATGGCGAGATCCGGCTGCAGCGCCAGGATCTTGTCGATGTTGGCGCTGGTGAAGGCGCTGACGCGGGGCTTTTCCTGGCGCGCGCGGGCCGGGCGCACGGTGAAGCCGGAGATGCCGGCAATGCGGTGCTCCTCGCCGAGGGCGTAGAGCACTTCGGTGGGCTCCTCGGTCAGGCAGACGATGCGGCGGGGCAGGGAGTCGCTCATGGGCGGGTCTGGGAATGGCACACGCCGCGAGTGTGACAACCCGGCGCCCGGCGGGTGACGGCCGCTCGCCTGTAGGACCGTGCCGACGGCAGGTCGCGGCATTCGCCGGCAGCGGCGGGCGGGCACGGCGCTCCAGACTTGGGCCGTCTCATAACCCTCAAGGAGTTCAGACCATGTCCATGCTCAAGGCTTCGCTGCTGTTGGCCGGCGTGCTCGCGATGTCAGCGCCCTATGCCCAGACCGCCGCCCCTTCCACGCCGCCCGCGGCGACGGCGGAGAAGCCGGCCCATGGCATGAGCCGCGACCAGAAGAACGCGGAGGAGGACCGCATCGAAGAGACCGCCAAGGCCGAGAAGAAGGCCTGCAAGTCGATGAGCGGCAATGCCAAGGACGTGTGTGAAGCCGAGGCCAAGGCCAAGGAAAAGGTCGCGAAGGCGGAGCTGGACTACAAGTACTCCGCCACGGAGCGCAACCGGGTCAAGCTTGGCGAGCTGAAGGCCGAGGCCGAATACGAGGTGGCCAAGGAAAAGTGTGAAGACCAGTCGGGCGCTGCGCAATCGGCCTGCAAGAAGCAGGCGAAGGAACACGAGCAGGCCGCGCGCGCGGAGGTTCGCAAGTCGGCCAAGAGCTGACGGCTGCGGACCGCGCGGGAGGCCGGCGGCCTGAGCCGATGCGTGCTGCATGCCGGGTCCCGGCGGCGGCGCGGTTGATCGCCGCCGGCAGCCCTCCAGGCGTCGTCACAGCAACAGGAAGGCCGCCGCCGCCATCGCGGTGGGTCCCAGCGCGCCCAGCAGCAGCCCTGCGGCGCCGATGGAGCCGTTCTCGAAGCCGCGGCGCAGCAGCGCCACGCCGGCCGGGTTGGGGGCGTTGGCGATCACGGTCAGCCCGCCGCCGGCCACTGCGCCGGCCACCAGCATGTACTTGGCCGCCTCGGACATGCCGGGAACCAGCGAGCCCAGGTACGTGAGCGCGGCGTTGTCGGTCACGGCCGTGAGGCCCAGCGCGCCGAAGAACAGCGCCAGCGGCTCCAGCCCCGAGACAATGGGTTGCAGCCACCAGCGCTGCAACCCGCCCAGCACGACCAGCCCGGCCAGGAAGAAGGCCACCAGCAGCGCCTCCCGGATCAGCAGCGGCTCCTGGTGGCGGCCGTAGGCCTGCACGAAGCCCAGGAACAGCAGGAACAGGGCCAGGAACGCCACCGGGTGGTGCGCCAGCAGCACCACGCCGGCCAGCAGCAGCAGGTGCACCAGCACCACGGCCAGCGGCACGCGCACCGTGGTCTGCGCCTGCATCGGCGACGCCGCCAGAGCGCGCAGCGGCTCGCGCAGCAGGAAGGTCGCCACCGAGGCGTTGAGCACCACCGCCAGCGCCGCCTTCCAGCCGAATTGCGCCAGCATGAAGGCGCTGTCCCACTGCCAGGTGGAAGCCACCATGAGCACCGGCGGCGCGGCATAGGCGGTGAGCGTGCCGCCGATGGAGACGTTGACGAAGAGCACGCCCAGCGCCAGGTACTTGGCGCGCTCGGGCATGCCGGGGCGGAACACCAGCGGCGCGAGCATCAGCGCGGCAATCGTCATGGCCGCCGGCTCCGTGATGAGCGAGCCCAGCAGCGGCACCACGGCCAGGCCAAGCCACGTGCTGGCCACCGGCCGAGGCAGTGGCATCAGCCGCGCCGCGGCATCCAGCGCGGCCCGCACGGTCTGCAGCACCGGGCGCGAGCCCGCGATGACCATCACGACGAAGACGAACAGCGGCTCGGTGTAGTTGCGCGACTCCGCGTACTCCAGGGCCTGCCCGCCGCCCGCCACCAGGGCCAGCGCCAGCACCAGCACGATGGCCCAGAAGCCGAAGACCACCTCCACCTCGCCCAGCAGGTGCAAGAGCCCGGCGTGGCGGGGGAAGCGGTGCGAGAGCCGCTCGAACTGCGATGCGGTGAAGGTGTGGAGCAGGGCCACCGCGAAAAGGACGGCGGCGATCAGGTCGATGGTGGGGCTGGACATCGGGTGCGGGTTCGCGTTCATGCCGCGAGGCGGCCCGACCTTCGCTGAACCTGCTGCATCGACCGAGGATGCGGCACCCGCGGGCAGTGTAGCGGCAGCTGCCGCGCTGGGTCTCCGAGCCTGTCCCTGGGCCTCAAATCTGGATGCGCGTCCCCAGCTCGACCACCGCGCTGTCGGGCAGCCTGAAGAAGGCCGCGACGCTGCCGGCGTTGCGGCTCATGGCGGCGAAGAGCCGTTCGCGCCAGTGCGCCATGCCCGCGCCCGGCGTGGGCACCACCGTCTCGCGGCTCAGGAAATAGCTCGTCTCGAAGGGCGGGAACTCCAGCCCGGCCGCCTCGCAGCCTTGCAGCGCCCTGGGCACGTCCGGCGCCTGCATGAAGCCGTAGCTCAGCGTCACGCGCCAGAAGCCGTTGCCCAGCGCCTGCACCTGCGCCCGCTCGGCCTCGTCCACCCAGGGCACGTCCTGGAAGCGCACGGTCAGCACCACGTTGCGCGCGTGCAGCACGCGGTAGTGCTTGAGGTTGTGCAGCAGCGCGTGCGGCACGGTCTCGGGGTCGGCCACCGGGTAGACGGCCGTGCGCGGTGTGCGCGCGGCCTGCGGCGCCTGCAGGCCCTGCACGAAGTCCTGCAACGCCAGGCCCTCGCTGCGGATGCTTTGCAGCAGCAGCGCGCGGCCGCGGGCCCAGGTGCTCATCAGCGCGAACAGGGCCAGGCCGACGGCCAGGGTGAACCAGCCGCCGTCGAGGAATTTCAGGCTGCAGCTCGCCACCAGCAGGGCGTCCAGCGCCAGGAAGAACGCCGTCGCGCCTACGGCCACGGGCAGCGGCAGGCGCCAGCCGTGGCGCACGACGAAGAAGGTCAGCGCCGTGGTGACCAGCATCGTCACCGTCACCGCGATGCCGTAGGCCCCCGCCAGCGCGGAGGAGCTGCCGAAGCCCAGCACCACGGCCAGCACGCCGGCCAGCAGCATCCAGTTGACCGCGGGCAGGTAGATCTGGCCCGACTCCTGCGCCGAGGTGTAGCGCAGCGCCATGCGCGGCAGGAAGCCGAGCTGGATCGCCTGCTTGGTCAGCGAGTAGGCGCCCGAGATCACGGCCTGCGAGGCGATGACGGCGGCCAGCGCGGACAGCACCACGGCCGCGGGCACCCAGGCCGGCGGGAACAGGTGGAAGAAGGGGTTCTCCAGCGCGGCAGGGTCGGCCATCAGCAGCGCGCCCTGGCCCAGGTAGTTCAGCGCCAGCGCCGGCAGCACGAAGCCGCTCCACGCCAGCCGGATCGGCTTCTTGCCGAAATGCCCCATGTCCGCGTACAGCGCCTCGGCGCCGGTGAGCGCCAGCACGATGGCGCCCACCGCGGCCAGCACCTGCCAGCCGCGCTGCTGCAGGAAGGCCACGGCATGCAGCGGGTTGAGCGCCGCGAGGATCGCGGGCTCGCGCGCGATGTGCGCCACGCCGGTGGCGGCCAGCACCAGGAACCACAGCGTGATGACGGGGCCGAAGGCCCGTCCCACCGCGCCGGTGCCCAGGCGCTGCACGGCGAACAGCGCCACCAGCACCGACACCGAGGCCGGCACGACCCAGGGCCGCAGCGCGGGCGCGGCCACCTCCAGCCCCTCCATGGCGCCCAGCACCGAGATGGCCGGCGTGATGATGCTGTCGCCATAGAACAGCGTGGCGCCCAGCAGGCCCAGCAGCAGCAGGCCGTGGCGCAGGGCAGGCCGCCCGCGCACCGCGTGCGCGGCCAGCGCCGTGAGCGCCAGCACGCCGCCTTCGCCGCGGTTGTCGGCGCGCAGGATGAGGATCACGTACTTGAGCGTGACCACGAGCATCAGCGCCCACACGATGGTCGAGCAGGCCCCCACGAGGTGCGGCGCGTCCAGCGGCACGCCGGTGGTGGGCTGGAACACTTCCTTGAGCGTGTAGAGCGGGCTGGTGCCGATGTCGCCGAAGACGACGCCGATGGCGGCCAGGGTCAGCGCCGGCAGGCCCTGTCGGCCGGGCGCGGCGGCGCCCGTGGGGGACGGGCTGGAGGACAGCGGGGGTGTGAGAGCTTGCGTCATGGGCCCCAGCGTGGCGGGGGGCGCATCAGGAACGCATAAGGAACGGCTGGCGCCTCAATCCTCCGCCGCGCCTTCAGGCTCCGCCAGCCGGTACCCCACCCCCGGCTCCGTGAGCAGCAGCTGCGGCTCGGTCGGGTCGGGCTCCAGCTTGGCGCGCAGCTGGCCCATGTACAGGCGCAGGTAGTGCGTGTCGGCCACGTGCTCCGGGCCCCAGACGTCGGCCAGCAGTTGCCGGTGCGTAACCACGCGCCCGGCGTCGCGCACCAGCCGGGCCAGCAGCTCGAACTCCGTGGGCGTCAGGCGCACGGGGACGCCGCCGGCGCGCACCTCGCGCCGTGCCAGGTCCACGTGCAGCGCACCGTGCGCGTAGCGCGTGACCGCCGGCGCCAGCCGGGTGCCGCGATGGCGCAGCGCCACGCGCATGCGCGCCAGCAGCTCGCCGATGCCGAAGGGCTTCACCAGGTAGTCGTCGGCGCCGGCATCGAGCAGGCGGATCTTCTGCCCGTCGCTCTGGCGCGCGGAGATGACGATCAGCGGCAGCCCGTGCCGCCGCCGAAGCGCCGCCAGCAGCGTTTCTCCCTCGCCGTCGGGCAGGCCCAGGTCCAGCAGCACCAGGTCCGTGCCGGCGTCGCCGGCGTGGCGCGGCTGCCGGCCCAGGTTCGCCAGCAGCGCCAAGCCCTCGGACAGGCTCGCGGCAGTGACGACCTCGTAGCCCTCCACTGCCAGCGCGTCGCGCAGCGTGGCGCGCAATTCGCGGTCGTCCTCGACCAGCAGCACGCGCAGGCTCATCGCCACCCTTTCGCGCGGGCCGTCATGCCGTGCCTCCGGCCACGGCGGGTCCGCCCTGCGTATCCGGCCCGTTGAGCCCTTCCGGCTTTTCCAGCGTGCCGGCCGATGCCACGGGCGCGTCGCCCTGCGCGTCGGTCGCCGAGGTGTCGCCGGATGCCGGCGGGCCCGGCTCGGGCGGCGGCGGCTCGATGGGGAGCCAGCATTCGAAACTGCTGCCGCCGTTGGCGCGCGGGCGCAGCCGCAGCTCGCCGCCGTGCGCCCGTGCGATGGCCCGGCACACCGCCAGGCC
>JAEYPG010000536.1 GCA_023410975.1 Pseudomonadota bacterium | reverse complement strand
GGCTGGAGTCGCATGCCGGCCGGCCCGCGCGGGTGCTCTCCGGCGGGCAGCAGCAGCGCCTGGCGCTGGCGCGGGCCTGGGGCGTGCATCCGGAAGTGCTGTTCCTGGACGAGCCCACGGCCAGCCTGGACCCGGCGGCCAAGCGCGAGGTGGAGGCGCTGGTGCTGGAGTTCGCCGCCGAGGGCATGACGGTGGTGATGAGCACCCACAACCTCGGCCAGGCCAAGCGCATGGCCACGCGCGTGATCTACCTGGAGGACGGGCGCCTGGTGGTGGACCGGCCCGTGGAAAGTTTCTTCAACGACCCGCTACCGCCCGAGGCGGCGCTATTTCTGAAAGGCGAATTGCCATGGCATTGAGCTCCCGCCGCACCCTGCTGTGCACCTTCCTGGCCGGCGCGACGGTCCTGTGGGCCGCGCTGGGCAGCGCGCAGGCGCAACAGGCGCCGTTCATCGTGATGGCCTCCACCACCTCCACCGAGCAGTCGGGCCTCTTCGGCCACCTGCTGCCGGCCTTCACCAAGGAGACCGGCATCGAGGTGCGCGTGGTGGCGCAGGGCACGGGCCAGGCGCTGGACATGGCGCGGCGCGGCGACGCCGACATCGTGTTCGTGCACGACCAGCCGGCCGAGGAGAAGTTCGTGGCCGAGGGCTTCGGCCTCAAGCGCCAGGCCGTCATGTACAACGACTTCGTGCTGGTGGGCCCCAAGGCCGATCCGGCCGGCGTGAAGGGCAAGGACGTGTCCGCCGCCATGGGCAAGCTGGCCGCGGCCGGCGCCCCGTTCGTCTCCCGCGGCGACAAGAGCGGCACGCACGCCGCCGAGCTGCGCTTCTGGAAGCAGGCTGGCGTGGACATGGCTGCAGCCAAGCCCGCGGGCTACAAGGAATGCGGCTGCGGCATGGGCCCGGCGCTCAACATCGCCGCCTCCAGCGGCGCCTACGTGCTGGCGGACCGCGGCACCTGGCTGAGCTTCAAGAACCGGGGCGATCTGGCCATCCTGGTCGAGGGCGACAAGAAGCTGTTCAACCAGTACGGCGTGATCGTGGTGAACCCCGCCAAGCATCCGCACGTGAAGGTGAAGGAAGCGCAGCGCTTCGCGGACTGGGTGGTGTCGCCGGCGGGGCAGTCCACCATCGCGGCCTACAAGATCAACGGCGAGCAGCTGTTCTTCCCGAACGCCAACGCGCAGTGAAGGCGTGAACTTTGTGCCGGACTGCCGCACCGCGGCGCCGGCAGCTTCCCGTGCGCCAGGGTCCATGGCCCACAATCGCCGCCGACCGAACGCGATACATGGCCATGGACAATTACCAGACACGCTCTGCCTTCCTCAAGCAGACGCTTTTCAATCTGCACAACGCTGCGGCGGCTTTGAATCCCATGGAACTGGGCGGCGCGCCGGCACATTTGCCGCGCAAAGCCCTGGTGGTCGGGCATTCCGCCGCCCTGGAATGGCAATTCCAGCACCGCAATCCCACCAATACCCCGGTGGATCTGGTATTGGTCAACCAGCCGGCAGGCTTGCCGGAGCGCACGGATGCGGAACTGGCCGAATACGATTTCCAGATCGTCCAGATTCCGTTGCGGTCCGTATTTCCGGATCATTCTCTCTGGGGCGGCTCCGCCAAGTCGGACGCCGAGATGGAGGCCATTTTCCAGCGCAGTGCGGCCACGTTGAAGGCATTGTTCTCGCAATACCTCCAATACAACAAGCAGGCCAATCTGCTCAGTTTCGTTGCCAATTTCATGGTGCCTGCGGTCAATCCGCTGGGCAAGCTCGCGCCCTACCATGATTTGCGCAACCCGCAGTATTTCGTGGCGCGCTTGAACCAGGAGCTGGAGTCCCTGGTGGCATCCGTCGGAAATGCCCATGTGCTCGACGTGGATGCGCTCACGGCCTTCTATGGCAAGAAGCTGTTCCAGGACGACCTGCTGCACCCTTTCTCCTACGGCGGTTACTGGCCCGGCAATCTGAAGGACGAGTCGCGCATCGAGGCTGCGCCGCCGCTGCACGAGCACTTCATGGTGGCGGGGGACTTGTTTCGCAACGCGCTGTGGCTGGAAGCCATCGGCGCTTTCCGCATCGCCAATCCGGTGCAGCCCGTCAAGCTGATCGTCGTGGATCTGGACGACACGCTGTGGCAGGGCAGGCTGGAGTCCGTGGACAGCGTCGATGCGGGCATGGTGGAGGGCTGGCCGGCGGGATTGCTGGAAGCGCTTTCGTATTTCCGGGACCGCGGCGGCCTGCTGGCCCTCTTGTCCAGGAACCATCGCCATTTGGTCGAGCAGGCCTGGGCCAAGCTGTATGGCAAACGGTTCCCGCTCAACCATTTCGCCTCGGTGCAGTGCGGTTTCGCGGCCCGCAGCGACATGATGCTGGCCATCCTGCGGGAAAACGGCATCGCGCCGAACGAGGTGCTCGTCATCGACGGCCATCCCGTGCAGCGGGCCGAAATCAAGGCAGCCTTCCCGGACATCCGGGTCCTGCACGGCTACCACTATTACTGGCGCAGGGTCCTGCTGCTGGCGCCGGAAACCCAGGTGGCCCGGCCGGGCCGCAATGCACGGGCTGCGAGCGAGCCGGCCGAGAACGCTGTCGCGCCACACAAGGAGTTGGTTTCCGCCCTGTCGCGGGAGCAGTTTCTGCAAGGGCTGGAAATCACGGTGGGCATGCGGCAACTGGAGGGCAGCGAGGACCCGGACTTCGAGCGCAGCCTGGAACTGCTCAACGGGACGAGCCAGTTCGACAGCACGGGGCGGCGCTGGAGCCGGGAGGAATTCGAGGCCTTCACGGCGGAGCACCGGGTGGTGTGTGTTTCCGTGGAGGATCGGTATGCCGCGTATGGCGTGGCGGGTCTCGTGTTGATGAAGCACAACTGCATCGAGCAGTTCGTGATGAGCCGCCGCGTCATGGGCCTCGACATCGGGCAGGGCGTGATGGACACGCTGTTGCGCCATGGCCTGGAGCAGTGGTCCCTGACTTCCGTGACAGCCCATTTCAAGGACAACGGGGTCAACGGGAACTGCCAGGACTGCCTCGTTGCTTGCGGTTTCGCCTCCGACCCCTGGGGCGACGGCTGGTTGCGCCTGAACCTGCAGGGCCGGCCGGCGCTGGCGTGCCATGGCACCTTCAACAACCAACTGCCGGAAAAGGCGTCCGCGAAGAAGCTGGGACTGAAGCTGCTGGCGCCCACGGCGGCGGCCCAGGCCGTGGCGCTGTGACGGGCTGTCCATGAGCTCGGCTGCCGCGGCCAATCTCTTCGCGTCGCTGCCCGAGCGCTCGACGCAGGAGCAGTTCCTGACGTTGCTGGAGCGCGGCGGCGTGCGCATCGAGCGCATCGTCTCGCAGGGCCACACCGCACCGGCCGAGGGCTGGTTCGACCAGGACGAGCACGAGTGGGTGGTGGTGCTGGAGGGCGCGGGGCGGCTGCTGTTCGAGGACGGGCGCGAGCTGGAGCTGCGCCGGGGCGACCACGTGGATATCCCCGCCCACGTGCGCCACAAGGTGACGTGGACCGACCCGGACCGGCCGACGGTGTGGCTGGCGGTGTTCTACGCCTGATTCCAGTTCTTCATTGGTACTGAAAGAAAACCCGTTCGGGCTGAGCTTGTCGAAGCCCCTGGCACAACCGGCCACCAGGCCCTTCGACAAGCCTGTCCTGAGCTTGTCGAAGGGCTCAGCCCGAACGGGGTTCACTTCACTCTCGAAGCCGACCTGGAATCAGTTCGGACACACCAGCTCGCCCGTGGCCGCGCGGCGGAAGCACATGCCGCGGTCGCGCGTCTCCTGGCTCTCCTTGCGCGCCGCCTCGCCGTCCACGATCTCCTGGCGCCGCTGGTCGTAGTCGCGCAGCTCGCTGCGCGTCTTGCTCCGGCACAGCTCGCGGTCGTTCCAGCCGCGGGTGGCGAGGCATTGCTGCTCCGCGTCGATGGCGGTGCAGCCGCCGCACAGCAAGGCCGCCAGGGCGGCGGCCAGGGACAAGCGGGTTCTGATGCCCATGGGTCGTGGAAGGCGCGGGGCCTTGTGGGTCAACCCGTGCTATCGGCCCTTCTTCGGCGTTTTGAAATGCCACCACGGCAGCGCCTTGGTCAGCGACAGCACCTGGCCCGCGTCGGGCGCGGCGTAGCCGGGCAGGGCCTGCAGCGCCTTGGGCCACTCGGGGCTCTCCAGCGCCGCGCGCAGCGCGCGCACCGGGGCGCTGTCCAGCGCGTCCTTCAGGCACACGAGGTAGTAGTCCTCCTCGGTCAGCGGCACGAAGTCCAGGCCGAACTCGCGCGCCGCGGCCTCGATGCCCGGGCCCACGTCGGCCTGCCCGCTGGCAATGGCTGCCGCCACCGCCAGGTGCGAGTCCTCGGGCCGCGCCAGGTAGCCGTCGATCGCTGCCGGGTCCACGCCCGCGGCCTGCAGCAGGTGGTCCATCAGCAGCCGCGTGCCCGAGCCGCTCTGGCGGTTGACGAAGCGCAGCCCGGAGCCGGGCAGGTCGGACACGGACAGCCGCCGGCCCACCGCGCCGCTGCCGCGCAGCATCAGGCCCTGCTGGCGGCGCAGGCAGCCGATGAGCTTGTGCAGGCCCGGCTTGAGCAGCGGCTTGAGCGCGGCGGCGAACACCGGCGAGCCGTCGGGCAGGTGCGGCACGTGGAAGCCCGCCACCGTGCAGCGGCCCTGCGCCAGCGCGCGCAGCGCGTCCACGCTGCCCGCGAAGCGCAGCCCGACGTGGAGTTGCCGCTGTTGCGCCAGCTCGCGCAGCAGCGGCAGGCCCAGGTCGTGGCTGGCGAAGACCTCCAGCACCAGCTGGCCGCCATCGAGGGCCTGCGCCAGCACGTGCTCCAGCTCGGCACGCAGCGCCTCGATGTGCGGCGTCATGCGCGTGCGCGCCTGGCGCTCGGCGATGAGCAGCCGCTGCGCGAAAGGCGTCAGCCGCGCCGCCTGGCCCTGCGTCCAGTGCACCAGCGGCTCGCCCATCACCTGTTCCCAGTGCTTGAGCGAGCCCCACACGTGGCGGTAGGACGCGCCCATGGCCGTGGCGGCATGGCGGATGGAGCCGTGCTCCTGCAACTTGTTGAGCAGGTCGAACAAAGGGTTCTCGACTTCGGGCCCGCGCTGGCCGCGGGACTCGAAGCTGTACTGCAGATGGATACCGCGCGTTTGCATAGGCGCGGGATGGTAGCGGGGGCATCTGCTCCATCGCGGCGCAGCGACAACAGGGGTTTGTGCCCCCTTGGCACGTGGCACGCTTGTGGGTCTGATCCCGGGCTGCGTTTTCAGATCTGCTTTCCACAACGATGAACATCCGAGTTTTCCCGCCGACCCCCCGACTGCGCCCCTGTGCGCTGGCCTGCGCAGCGGCGCTGGCGTCGCTGGGCGCGCTGGCTCAGGAAGGCGCCACGGCCGAGCAGGGGGTGGCGCAGCAGGTGGTGGTGACGGGCTCGGTGCGCGAGCGCGTCGCGGCCGAGGTGCCCTACGCCATCGGCGTCATCGGGCGCGAGGAGCTGCGCGCGGCCGGGCCGATGATCAACCTGTCAGAGGCGCTCGCGCGCGTGCCGGGCCTCATCGTCAACAACCGCAACAACTATGCGCAGGACCTGCAGGTCAGCTCGCGCGGCTTCGGCTCGCGCGCGACCTTCGGGGTGCGCGGCCTGCGGCTGTACAGCGACGGCATCCCCGCC
This sequence comes from Pseudomonadota bacterium, assembly GCA_023410975.1. Lineage (GTDB taxonomy): Bacteria > Pseudomonadota > Gammaproteobacteria > Burkholderiales > Burkholderiaceae_C > Azohydromonas. The sequence goes on along the minus strand of JAEYPG010000536.1, from coordinate 2,319 downwards.
ACCATGCCCGACGGGCAGGGGCAGGTGTCGCACTTCGACCTCGCCGGCGCCTCGCGCATCGAGGTGCTGCGCGGGCCCTTCTCGGTGCTCTACGGCAACAGCTCCGGCGGCGTGATCGCGGCCTTCAGCTCGCCGGTGCGCGAGCGCCAGGGCGAGGTGGCGCTGGACGTGGGCAGCGACGGCCTGCGCCAGCTGCGCGGCAGCGTGGAGGCGCCGCTGGGCGGCGGCTTCGACCTGCGCCTGAGCGGCGCCACCATGGAGTACGACGGCTTCCGGCCGCAGATGGAGGCCAAGCGCCACACCTTCAACGCGCGGCTGGGCTGGCAGGGCGAGAGCGACCGCGTGATCGTGCAGGCCGGCTACTTCAGCCAGCCGGCGCAGGACCCGCTGGGGCTCACGCGCGCGGAGTTCAACGCCACCCCTTACGGCACGACGCAAGGCCAGGTGCGCACCAGCCCGCCGGGCAGCCCCGTCGTGCCCGTGGCGCAGGTGTTCAACACCCGCAAGGACGCCGAGCAGACGCAGGTGGGCGTGAGCTGGAAGCACAGCTTCGGCGACGGCGTGCTGCGCGAGAGCCAGGTGGCGGCCTACTCCGGCCGGCGCAGCGTCACGCAGTGGCAGTCGATTCCGGTCAACGTCCAGGCCGCGCCCACCCACAGCGGCGGCGTGGTGGACTTCGACCGCGAGTACCGGGGCATCGATGCGCGGCTGCGCTGGAGCTGGGAGAACGTGGACCTGCTCACCGGCGTGGCCTACGAAACGCAGGGAGACGACCGGCGCGGCTTCGAGAATTTCACCGGCACCGCGGCCGCGCCCACGGCGCTGGGCGTCTCGGGCATTCAGCGCCGCGACGAGCGCAATCGCGCCACCACGCGCGACGCCTACGCGCAGCTGGACTGGAAGCTGGCCTCCACCGTCAACGCCAGCGCAGGGGTGCGCAGCGGCGAGATCAAGCTCAGCACCCGCGACTTCTACGTCCGCACCGGCAACCCCGACGATTCGGGCGACCTGAAGTTCAGCTACACCAACCCCGTGCTGGGCCTGCGCTGGCAGGCGCTGCCGACCCTGCAGCTGCATGCCAGCGCGGCGCGCGGATTCGAGTCGCCCACGCTGACCGAGCTGGCCTACCGCTCTGGCGGGCTGGGGTCGGGTTTCAACACGGCGCTGCAGCCGCAGAGCAGTCGCCAGTTCGAGCTGGGTGCCAAGTGGCGCGAAGGCGTCTGGGGCATGGACGCGGCGCTGTTCCGGGCCAACGTGGACAACGAGATCGGCGTGGACACCAACAGCGGCGGCCGCTCCAGCTACAAAAACGTGGGCCGCACCCGGCGCCAGGGCGCGGAGCTCTCCACCACTTGGCAGCCGCAAGCCGCTTGGCGCACGCAACTGGGCGTGACCTACTTGGATGCCAGCTACCGCGACGGCGCCTTCGCGGACAACCGCATCGCCGGCACCCAGCGCACCAGCGCCTTCGGCGAGGTGGCCTGGCGCGACGCGGGCCTGGGCGAGTGGGCGCTGGAGGCGCGGGCGCTGGGGCGTACCGCGGTCAACGACCTCAACAGCGACTTCGCGCCCGGCTACGTGATCACGAACCTGCGCTGGATCAAGAGCTGGCCGCTGGCCGGCGGACGCAAGGTGGAGCTGCTCGCGCGCGTGGACAACCTCGCTGACAAGGTCTACGCCGGCAGCGTGATCGTCAACGAGGGCAACGGCCGCTACTTCGAGACCGGCGCGCCGCGCAGCTTCCTGCTGGGGGTGCGCGTGTACGGCGGGTTCTGACCCGGCGCCGGTCCTGGCCCGCATCTGACGCAGCGCAAACCTCCTGCGCTTCGGCCCGGGCCGGGCATCCGCTTCCGGAGCGCCTTTGCTCCAGCCTGGAGCAATTCCCGGGTTGACCCGGAATGGCGGCTGCCGCCTTCCGCGCGGCACAGTCAATCCCATGAAAAGACGTCATGTGATGGGCGGGGCGCTGGCGTGGCTGGCTGCGCCGCCGGTGGTGCTGGCGCAAGGCGACAAGGACCCGCTGGGCTCCTCCCAATGGGAGGACATCCGGCGCGAGTTCCTGGGCCAGGCGCCGGTGGTGTTCGACGAGCGCGTGCAGGTGCGCGGCCCGGCCTTCGCCGAGGACCCCATGGCGGTGCCGGTGAGCGTGTCGGCGCTGGGGCTGCGCGACGTGAAGCAGATCGTGGTGCTGGTGGACCGCAACCCGATCCGCAAGGTGCTGGACTTCCAGCCGCAGCAGGCGCTGCCGGCGCTGAGCTTTCGCTTCAAGCTCGAACAGGCCAGCCCCGGGGGGCCCCCGGGGGGCGCCCGGGGCCGCCG
>JAEYPG010000514.1 GCA_023410975.1 Pseudomonadota bacterium | reverse complement strand
GGCGCACCGCCGGCGGCGGGTCGCCCGTGTCTGTGGAACCGACCTGCTCAAAACCGTGAGCGCTATTTACCTCGGTGCTCGACTACTCTCGTACTGCGCCAAAACGAATTTCGCAGGTCCGACTATTTACCTCGGTGCTCGACTACTCTCGTACTGCGCCAAAACGAATTTCGCAGGTCCGACTACATAACAGACGACGAAACTCGTCGTCGTTCTCATCGCTCTTCCAGCGGTTGACAAAGCGGCAAACGACTTGCAGGTTGTGCGGCGCATAGTGCCCATCGCTGTCAATGCGATCCAGAGACGCAAGCAACTGCGGGTCGGAGTAGGCACCTGGAAACTGCAGCGGCAGTCCTGAGATTGCACATAACCCTTTCTGCTCTTGCAACAGCCCCTGGACATACTGCCTGAATGCATTTTCATCAACAAATTCAAAACGCTTTTCCTTTTTCTTGGTTATCACGGTCGAACCCGACTGTGAGCAGGCATCTTGGGCCATCCTCAGCATATGATTCAAAGCAATATCCTGAGGACTAAGAGGCGCCGGACGCGGCGGGACGGCGGAAGGAGCCGTGGGCACGCTCACTTTTAAATCTGAGCTGGGCGGCAGCCACTGCTTGTCCGGATCATGAGTCCAGAGGTTCGACATGAGCCGCTCAAGAAATCTGCTTGCATCGGCATAGAGCAGGCCGATGCGAAAGTGCGGCGGCATGCCTTTTTCTTCGCTTTGATGAATGTTTGATTCAAGGTGTTGGAGCTCGGACCGCTGCTGTTCAAGCCATGCCTCGACTTTATCGAAACGTTTTACATTGTTGAGAGCGAGTTCGGAGACAGAGAGCGCAATTTCAATCTCATTACCTGGATTTAATTCATACGGATAGACCGTGAAAATCCATTTTCCGCTACGCTCCACATAGATTCCCTGAACTTTCGGCTTGTTTGTGAGCTTGTTCGATACAAGCTCTATCCCCCAGCCCCATTCACGTTTAATTATGCCTCGCAGTGCAGCCATCTGCTCCTGCGTCACCATTATGTTTCCTCGCTTCATGCTTGCCCTCCTTGTCTTCCGCCAATTCCCGCCATCACTCTATGCCCTTTGCATGCGTCACGACGACATTCAATCTCGCATGTGTTCCGCAAAACTCTGCGTTGCCGAGGGAAAGACATCCTGGATGGGGCAAGCGCCTTTTGGACGATGGCGCCCACACGCGCTGCGGGGTCGGTCGGATTGACGCTGCTGGTGTCCGCCCTCTCACCGCTGCCAGCAAATTGCGTGGCGCCAGTAGCAGCGCTTCATGCTGGGCACCCCGTGCCGCGAGATCCTGACGCCCTTGAAGTCCCTTAGGTCCCCATTCAAAGAGACCTTGCTGCCACCACCCGCAGGCAGAGAGCGTGTTTATGCACGCTCCTGCGTCAGTTGCCGTCGGCGGCGAGTGGGTCAGCAACTTCAGTCGCTGATGACAGCGGCTCAGCAGACTGGCCACAGCCAACCGGGGCAGCACCAGCCGTGATATGGACCGCGGGTGTAGCAAGCGCTGGTGGTGCCGATGCAGCCCACGGTCAGGCCTGTCAACGCCGGCAACTTTTCGGTTCTTCCAAGTTTCGTGTGACGACGCCGGATCACTCAATTTGGATGCAGCACACGGATCCGGAGCAGGTCGAGCTTCGCGCGTCCATACATCTGCCTCTTCAACAGCTTGAGCCGGTTGATTTGCCCCTCAACTTGGCCGCTGCTCCAGGGCATGACGACAGCGGCACGCACAGCGTCGTGGTCGATCAGCAGTCCGGTGGCAAAGCGCCTCAGCTCGGGCACTGAAAACGCACGCAGTCGTGCCAGCCAACGATCGAACATCGCTGCGTTATGGTGCTTGACCAGTATTCCGAGGAACTCCTGTCCAAGCCGGCGGGCCTCAGCGATGCCGGCGTCGAGCCGGCACAGTGCGGCGACGAAGTGCAGCCGATAGTCCCTCGTGCGGGCGTCTTCCTCGCGTTCGGGTTGCCTACTCCATCCCAGCAGCCAGCCGCAGGCGCGTCGGGCCGACGGCATTGCTGTGCTTGCCATAGTGGTCGACGGTGAGCGCAAGCCCGCGAAGGCCGCCGTGACCGTCGAGCGGCCACCGGCAAAGCCGCGCTCGCGCAGCTCGCGCCACAGCCCCGTGGCGTTGCGCATGCCCTGGGCAGCGCGCAGCCGCAGGTACGGCCGATGCGCCTCGATGATGGTGCGGCCAGTGGGCCGTGGCGCGCGTTCCGGGAAGCCGCCGGCCTGCACGAACTTGCGCACCGTCTTGCGATCGAGCCCCATGCTCTGGGCTATGGCGTGGATCGACTCGCCGGCGGCGTGTCGGCGCACGACCTCCTCGTAGCGGCCGAGGCGCACCTGACGGCGCTGGGCGCTCAGTTGCTGCGCTGCAGTCAGCTTGCCGGGCACCGTTTCGCCGTCCGACGACGCCTGTGGCGAGAGCGATACGCCTTCCTCGTTCACCAGGCGGGCTGCCTCGCGCAACTTGGAGGCCAAGCGCAGCAGCAGCCGCTCCAGGGCATCACGCAGGTTGCCCATGAGATGCCAGCGGTCAGCGACCTGGATCGCCGCGGGAAGCGAGCGCGTGACCGCTTCCGAATACGGCCCCGACCGGTCCCGCGCGACGATGGTGATGCCCGGGTGCGCGGCCAGCCACGTTCCGGCTGCGCTGCCGTCGCGACCGGCCAGCAGCTCCAGCGGCTTGCGTAATTCCAAGTCCACCACGATCGTGCCGTAGTGGCGCGAGCGCGTCATCGCCCAGTCGTCGATGCCGACGACCCGCGGCTCGCTGTCGGGGGCGGCGCAGCCGGCCGCACGCATCTGTCCCAGCAGCGCCGCGCCGCTCAGGCGCATGCCCAGATGGGCAGCCAGTCGCGCGCCGGGCTCGCCGCCGAGGGCGTAGCCCACGAGCGCATGCTGACGGCGCAGCCGCCACGTTCGTCGCTGCCGGCGGCCGGCCAACGGCTCGATCGGCTCACTGAAGGTTCGCCGGGCGCAGGCCGGGTTGACGCACTTGAAGCGCTGTACCTGCACTTCCAGCGTCACCGCCTGGCCAAACGACGGGCAGTCGGCCAGCGTCCGCCACAGCAGGCCGTGCCGCCGCGAGCTGCGGGCGCCGCAGCCAGGACAGGCCGCCGAATCCATGGTGCTGACGGCCTGCACGCGAAGCCGGTCGCCGCAGTCGCTCCAACTCGCGACTTCCTTGCCGGCGGCGGCCAGCAGAGGGGAAAGGACAGGAATGACGATCATGGCCGGCTCCTGCGAGCCCGCCCACGCGGCGGAACGTCATCTTGCCGCGCCACCCGCCAGCCTTCGTCACACGAAACTTGGAAGAACCAGTGTTCACCCGGCAGTCACACAGGCCAACAGGCCGGCCGCCGATAGTCCAGTCCAGCCCGTCTCATTTCGCCGGGCGCTGTACGCGCATAGAAGACGCAAAGCCCAGGCCGCACAGGGCGAAGTGTTAGTGGCCGACGGCGCCAGCGACAGTGCAGTGATGGTCAAGCCGTCCAAGGCCGAGTTTCGTAGAAGCCAATGCAACTGTTGACAGTGCAACGGAGTGCCACGGTGGTGGAAAATCCGACCGTGGCACTGCGTGCGCTCGCGTAGTTGCTTGCCTTGAGGACCGGCTTAGCGCCGCTGTATGGCCGCGATGCTTGGAGACAAGCGGTGGCTATCATCCGTGCTGCGTGCCGAGGCCTGATGGCTTACTTGCCTCGCGCCAGCTTCTGTCGTTGAAAAGGCGGGTCCAAACCACCAAGGCAGCTTGGTCTGTTAGGCCACTGGGTGGTAAGCCTGCCCGATGCGTTGCAGGGGCATGGTGCAATACTGCACCAGTAATAATAATTATCTCGGTGTAAATAAACGTATACTGCCCCGTATGGAAAGGGCAGTACAAGAGCGATGGCTGGTCTCATGGATCGGCAACACTGACCACGAGTGCGCAGAGGGTCGCCGGCGCGAAGAGGTCGGGCCCATTGCAACCGCACTGCAGGCCGGTCCGCACTACCAGCGGGTGCATCTGCTCACGAACTATCCCTATGAGCGCAGCTTGGCGTACTGCCACTGGCTGCAGCGGCTGGTGGGGCGCGAGGTCGATCTCTATCAGATCGAGCTTGACAGCCCGATCGACTACGGCGCGATCTACCGTGCCGTAAGTGATGAGCTGATCTCAGCACGGCTGCCGCGCGAGAACGTGGAGCTGACATTCCATCTGAGCCCCGGTACGCCAGCCATGGCGGCGATCTGGATCATCCTGGCGCGCACGCGCTTTCCGGCCAAGCTGATCCAGACATCGGTACAGCACGGGCTGGAAGCGGTGGACTTCGATTTCGATCTGGCGTCGGACTTCCTACCCGAGTTCCTGCAGCGCAGCAGCGCGCGCATCGACCGCCTGGTGGCTGAGGGTAATGCAGTTGCACCGGCGTTCCAGGGCATCGTCCACAGCAGCGCCGCCATGCGCGAGCAGATTGAGCGCGCGCGCCGCATGGCCGCCTACGACGTGCCGGTGCTGATCCTGGGCGAGACGGGTACTGGCAAGGAACTGTTTGCCCGTGCTGTGCACGACGCCAGCTCCCGCGCCGGCCGGCCCTTCGTCGCGGTGAACTGCGGTGCCATCCCGCGCGAGTTGGCCAGTGCCGAACTTTTCGGGCACGAGCGCGGCGCTTTCACCGGCGCCACAGCCGCGCGCAAGGGCTACTTTCGGGAAGCCCATGGCGGCACGCTCTTTCTCGACGAGGTGGGAGAGTTGCCGCTGGAGACGCAGGTGCGGCTGCTGCGCGTGCTGCAGGCGCGCGAGGTCACGCCCGTGGGCGCTTCCAAACCCGTGGCGGTGGACGTGCGCATCGTCACTGCCACGCACCGCGACCTGCCTGCCGAGGTGGTGGCCGAGCGTTTCCGTGAGGACCTCTTTCACCGCCTGGCTGTTGGCATCCTGCGTTTGCCGCCGCTACGCGAGCGCAGCGGCGACGTGGCGCTGCTGTTGGAGCACTGCCTGACTGCCATCAACGCCGAGTCGCGCGGCCGACCAGAAGCTCAGGACAAGAAAATTTCTGCAGAAGCCAGAAAACTTCTTCTGGCGCACGACTGGCCTGGCAACGTGCGAGAGCTCTACCACACGCTGCTGCGTGCGGTGATCTGGTCCAGCGGGCCGGTGGTAGAGGCGCAGGACGTGCAGGCCTCGCTGCTGCAGGTGCGCGTGCAGCCAGTTGCCCAGCCGGCTGCGGAGCTGCCGCTGCCCAGCCAAGGCCTCGATCTGAAAGCCTTTCTGGACGACATCGCGCGCAACCACATCAAGCAAGCGCTTTCACGCACCGACCACTGCAAGACCCGCGCGGCGCGGCTGCTGGGCTTCCCGAGCTACCAGACGCTGGGCAACTGGATGAGGCGTCTCGGCGTGGAAGGCGCGGACGCCGGCGGCTGAAGCGAAGGCGCTGGCATGCTTTTCGCGCAAAGCCGGGTATCGACAACCACCGCAACGAGCCCATGCCAGCGCCCGACGGAATCACAGAAGTGAAGGACCTGGAAATGCCGAACTCCACACCGCTGCTGCTGCAGCCGCGCGCCCGTTTCGTCCAAGCCTGAATACCAAATCCATCAGTACCGCTGCTCAGGCAATCGAACCAGCGCAGCGCCAACACAAGAACTCGGGAAAGTCTCCGTGTCCGACATCATCCCCTGGCTGCGCGCCTTCCTGGCTGCACGAGGTCTGAGCAAGCCTGACCGCCGCATGCTCTTCGCATACCGCGCGACAGCCGAGGAATACGCTGCACTGCGCGCGTTGCTGCGCGGCAAGCTGCAGACGCTGGCCGGTGCGCGCTGGCGGCCCGAAACGGCCAGCGAGTGCGCCTGCTTGGTGCTCTACGCCTCGGAGTGGTGGCGACGCGAGTACGAGGGCGGGGCCTGGCACTGGCACAACGTCTTCAAGTCGCTGCACACGCCCTACGATCTGCCGCCGCTGGAGCGCAACGAGGTGGTCGAGCGCGGCCTGCGCGGCTGGGGCCACCGGCCGGGCGACGAAGGCAAGCGCTTCTTCGGCGCCATCGTGGCGCACGGCGGGCTGCCGCTGCGGCTGGTAGCGCGCGGCGCGGGTGCGCTGTCGCGGCTGCTGCGCCTGGGCGTGCGCCAGGCACAGCAGTTTCGCTGGGACGCCGCGCAGCTGGAGGCGATGTTCGCGGCCGAGGACGGGCACCTCGTGCCGCACCTGCGCAAGCCCGAGATCCATGCCCTGCTGGCCCGCATGGTGCTCACCGCGCTGAAGCTGCGCGCCGATCACGGGCTGGCCGGCGTGGCCCACCCGGTGCAGTGGCTCGACGAGCGCGAGCCGGCCTGGCGCACCCAGTTCCCCCTGGCCGTGGACGACGAGGCCGCCGAGCGGCTGCTCACGGAGCTGGTGGGCGAGGCCGCGCGCGAGGTGCAGGCCCGCGCCGCGGACGCTCACCCGGTGGCCGTGGCGCGGCTGCTCGAACGTGAGGCCGAGGGCGCGTGGCGGCTGCGCCTGAAGGCGTCGCTGCCAGCGGCTGTACCGCTGGCGGTGCTGGCCCAGGCCGTGGACCTCACGCCCGCGGACATCCCGCACGCCTTCGCCTTGGAGCTCGCCGGCGCGCAAGAGCGGCTGTCGCTGGGCCCCGGCCGGCGCATGGGCGGACAGGAGGAGGTAGTGCGGCTGTCGGGCGCAAGCCGGTCGCTGCACGGCGCAGAGGCGCTGGGCGAGCAGCTAGTGGTGCTGCGCGCCACGGGGCGGGACTTGGGCTGCCCCGCGCCGCTGCCCGGCGCGGAAGAACTGGACGCGGAGCTGCCCTGGGTTTTCGCCTGCGGTGAGGACGAGGC
>JAEYPG010000493.1 GCA_023410975.1 Pseudomonadota bacterium | reverse complement strand
TTAGGGCTCCCAAGCTGGTGTTGTGATGAGCCCTCAAAACCCTGCCTCCCCCGACTCCGAGCTGCCGGTGACCTTGCCGGTGGTGAGGGAAGAGTTGCACGTGAACACGCGGACCGAGGAGGTCGGCGCGCTGCGCGTGCGGGTGCTCACCGAGGAGCACAGCGAAACGCTGGAGCACTCGCTGGAGCAGGAGAGCGTGGTGGTGGAACGGGTGCCCGTGGGTGTGGCGGTAGTGCAGACGCGCGAACCGTGGACCGAGGGCGACGTGCTGGTGGTGCCGGTCTACGAAGAAGTGATCGAGCGCCGCCTGGTGCTCAAGGAGGAGATCCGCATGCACCGTCAGCGATTCACCGTGTCGCACACCGAACAGGTGCCGCTGCGGCGGCAACGTGCGGTGGTGGAGCGGCGCCAGGCCGATGGCTCCTGGACCGAGGTGGACAACGCCTGAAGGCCGATCGCAACCCCAGCTGCAACTGCCTGCGGGCACGTCCCGCTTGCAAACCAAGGAGTCCGGAAATGAGACAGACCGTCGTTGGCGTATTCGATTCCGATGCCGAGGCCCAGCGCGCGGCGCAAGCCCTGGCCAGTACGGGCATCGACCCGGCCTGCGTGCACGTCACGCATTCCGACGACACCACGCTGGGCAGCACCGCGGCCACCGACACGACCACCACGCACGCCGAGACCGGCGTGATGGGTCGCGTGCGCAACTTCTTTGCCGACCTGTTCGGGCCGGACGACGACCGCGAGGTCGGCCACTACGCCGAGGCCGTGCGCCGTGGCGCGGCGGTGGTGAAGGTGGACGTGGACGACGACACGCGCCTGGACGAGGTGCGCGACGCGCTGCAGAACGCCGGCGCGGTGGACATCGACGAGCGCGTCGAGTCCTGGCGCTCCGAGGGCTGGAGCGATGACGCGCTGTCCACGCCCAGCACCGCGGCCGCCGCCACCAACACCACGCTGGACCGCGACCGCACCACGCTGGGCGAGTCGCTGGGCAACGAGGCCACGGCTCGCGTGCGCGCCACGGGCGACACCGAGGGCGTGATCCCGGTGGTGCGCGAGGAGCTGCAGGTCGGCAAGCGCGCGGTGAGCACTGGTGGCGTGCGCGTGTACTCGCGCACCGTCGAGACGCCGGTGAGCGAGACGGTGCAGCTGCGCGAGGAGCATGCGCAGGTCGAGCGCCGCCCGGTGGACCGTCCGGCCACCGCCGCCGACCTGGCGGACCTCAAGGACCGCACCATCGAAGTCCGCGAGACCGCCGAGCAGCCTGTGGTGCAGAAGACGGCGCGCGTGGTGGAAGAGGTGCGCGTGGGCAAGACCGTGGAGCAGCGCACGGAGCAGATCCGCGACACGGTGCGCAGCACCGAGGTTGAGGTCGAGAACCTGGCGGGCAGCCGCGCCGGGGCCTTCGACAGCGACTACTACCGCAACGACTGGCAGACCAACTACGCCAGCCTGGGCGGCACCTACGACGACTACGAGCCCGCCTACCGCTACGGCCACACGCTGCGCAGCGACGCGCGCTACGCCGGCCGCGACTGGGATGCCGTCGAAGCCGATGCCCGCCGCGACTGGGATACCCGCTACCCCGGCGGCACCTGGGAACGCATGAAGGGCGCCGTGCGCCGTGGCTGGGAGCGCACCAAGGACGCCGTGACGCCGGACTCGATGCAGCGCGGCTCGGCCTATGACGCCAACTACTACCGCAACGACTGGCAGACCAACTACGCCAGCCTGGGCGGCACCTACGACGACTACGAGCCGGCCTACCGCTACGGCCATTCGCTGCGCGACGACACGCGCTATGCCGGCCGCGATTGGGATGCCGTCGAAGCCGACGCCCGCCGCGACTGGGAAACCCGCTATCCCGGCAACACCTGGGACCGCATGAAGGGTGCCGTGCGCCGCGGTTGGGACCGCATGACCCAGTAACGCCCGCCCCGGGCCGGTGGCCGCCTTGCGGGCGGCCCCGGCGCTTGGCCCGCAAGTAAGCCCGGCCCGTGCCGGGCTTCGTGCTTCCGCAGCCAAAGTCCCATGTGTACGGGGTGGTGCGAGGCAGCCGCTACATTGCGGGCCCTTGCCGACTGCTGCCGTAGGACCCGCCGTGAATGCTCTTCGTTTGGACGCCGCCATCATCGACCTCGACGGGACGATGGTGGACACGCTGGGCGACTTCGTCGTCGCGCTCAACGCCATGCTGGACGACCTGGCGCTGCCGGCGGTGGAGCGCCACTTTGTCGAGCAGACGGTGGGCAAGGGCTCGGAGCACCTGGTCCGCCGCACGCTGGCGCACGCGGGCGCCGCGCCGGAGCGCTTCGATGCCGCCTTCGCGCGCTACCAGCACCACTACCTGGCCATCAACGGCCGGCATTCCGAGCTCTATCCCGGCGTGGTGGAAGGCTTGCGGCAATTGCAGGCGGCGGGGCTGAAACTGGCCTGCCTGACCAACAAGCCCGGCGCCTTCGCGCGGCCGCTGCTGGCGGCCAAGGGCATCGAGCAGTTCTTCACCTTCGTCTTCGGCGGCGATGCCTTCTCGGCCAAGAAGCCCGATCCGCTGCCGCTGCTCAAGACCTGCGAGGCGCTGGGCACGGCGCCCGGGCGCACGCTGATGGTGGGCGACTCCAGCAACGATGCCGAGGCCGCGCATGCCGCGGGCTGTCCGCTGGTGCTGGTGAGCTATGGCTACAACCACGGCCAGCCGGTGCGCGCGCTGCGCGCCGAGGCGCACGTGGACCGGCTGGACGCGCTGGACCTGGCGGCGCTGCGGCGTCACCCCTGAGAACAGGACCTGTTTCAAAGCGTCCCACCCCGGGCCTCGGGCTTGCGCCTTGAGCCTGCTAGACTGGAACGCATCATGTTTTTGGCGCGCAAACTGACGAAGGGGTCGATCGACCGGGGAGCCTGGCCCTGGCGAGGCTGGCCTGCCTGACGTTTGGTTTGCGCCCCGGCCGTCGTGACGACGCGCCTGCGGCGCCTGCCCCAGCCGGTCGCCCCTGAGCGGCCCTGAACCACCGACCTTACGGGCCGCCCGCCTTGGGCGCCCGCCGGGCCTGGAGGGCCCGCACCGTGATCACTGAACTCGAATTCAAGAGCCTGGCTGCCGAAGGCTTCAACCGCATCCCGCTCATCGCGGAAGCCTTCGCCGATCTCGAAACGCCGCTGTCGCTGTACCTGAAGCTCGCCGGCGGACGGCCGCACAGCTTCCTGCTGGAGTCCGTCGTCGGCGGCGAGCGCTTCGGCCGCTACTCCTTCATCGGGCTGCCCGCGCGCACGCTGCTGCGCGCCACGGGACAGAAGACCGAGATCGTCACCGACGGCCAGGTGGTGGAGACCCATGAAGGCAACCCGCTGGACTTCATCGCCGCCTACCAGCAGCGCTTCAAGCCGGTGCTGCGCCCGGGGCTGCCGCGCTTCTGCGGCGGGCTGGCCGGCTACTTCGGCTACGACGCCGTGCGCTTCATGGAGTCCAAGCTCGCGCGCACGGTCAAGGAGGGCGGCATCGGCACGCCCGACATCCTGCTGCTGCAAACCGAGGAGGTCGCCGTCATCGACAACCTCTCGGGGCGGCTGTACCTCATCGTGTGGGCCGACCCGGCGCAGGCCGAGTCCTACTTCCGCGCCAAGAAGCGCCTGACCGAGCTGGCCGACCAGCTGCGCTACAGCGTCAGCGCCCCGGCGGTGCGGCGCGGGCAGTCCTACCCGGTGGAGCGCGAGTTCGCCAAGGCCGACTTCGAAGCCGCGGTGCTGCGCTGCAAGGAGTACATCGCCGCGGGCGACTGCATGCAGGTGGTGCTGGGGCAGCGCCTGAAGAAGCGCTACACCGAGAGCCCGCTGTCGCTCTACCGCGCGCTGCGCTCGCTGAACCCCTCGCCCTACATGTACTTCTACGACCTGGGCGAGTTCCAGATCGTCGGCTCCTCGCCGGAGATCCTGGTGCGGCACGAGCACGTGGCCGAGGGCGAGAAGGTCACGATCCGGCCGCTGGCCGGCACGCGCCCGCGCGGCGCCACGCCGCAGAAGGACGCGGCCAACGAGAAGGAGCTGCTGGCCGACCCGAAGGAGCGCGCCGAGCACCTGATGCTCATCGACCTGGCGCGCAACGACATCGGCCGCATCGCCCAGACCGGCAGCGTCAAGGTGACGGAGGCCTTCGCGGTGGAGCGCTACTCGCACGTGATGCACATCGTCAGCAACGTCGAAGGGCTGCTGAAGCCCGGCACCAACAACCTCGACGTGCTGCGCGCCACCTTCCCGGCGGGCACGCTCTCCGGCGCGCCCAAGATCCGGGCCATGGAGATCATCGACGAGCTGGAGCCGGTGCAGCGCGGCATCTACGGCGGCGCCTGCGGCTACCTGAGCTTTGCCGGCGACATGGACGTGGCCATCGCCATCCGCACCGGCATCGTCAAGGACCAGGTGCTGTACGTGGCCGCCGCCGCCGGCGTGGTGGCGGACTCGGTGCCCGAGATGGAATGGAAGGAAACCGAGGCCAAGGCGCGGGCCGTGCTGCGCGCCGCCGAGCTCGTTGAAGAAGGCTTCTGAAGGAGACCGCCATGCTGCTGATGATCGACAACTACGACTCCTTCACCTTCAACCTCGTGCAGTACTTCGGCGAGCTGGGCGAGGAGGTGCGCGTGTTCCGCAACGACGAGATCACGCTCGAAGGCATCGCGGAGCTGAAACCCGACCAGCTGGTGCTGTCGCCGGGGCCGTGCTCGCCGGCGGAGGCGGGCATCTGCGTGCCGGCCATCCGGCACTTCACCGGAAAGCTGCCGATCCTGGGCGTGTGCCTGGGGCACCAGAGCATCGGTGCCGCGCTGGGCGGGAAGATCATCCGCGCCAAGGTGCAGATGCATGGCAAGGTGAGCACCATCCACACCGACCAGGCGGGCGTGTACGCCGGGCTGCCGCAGGACTTCGACGTGGTGCGCTACCACTCGCTGGCCATCGAGCGCGAGACCATGCCGCAGGAGCTGCTCGTCACCTCGCGGACGGACGACGGCGAGATCATGGGCGTGCGGCATCGCGGCCTGGCGGGCACGCGCACGCCGCTGGAGGGCGTGCAGTTCCATCCCGAGTCCATCCTCTCCGAGCACGGGCACGCGATGCTGCGCAACTTCATCGAAATGAGCCGCGCGGCATGAGCACGGTGAGCTATGGCAGCGCCGCGGCAGCGGCGCCGGTGGGCGCGCCGGACGTGGTGGACCTGCGCAGCGACACCGTCACGCGGCCCACCGCCGCCATGCGCGCGGCGATGCTGGCCGCGCCGGTGGGCGACGACGTGTTCGGCGACGACCCCACGGTCAATGCGCTGCAGGCGCGCGTGGCGGCGCTGCTGGGCAAGGAGGACGCGCTCTTCATGGCCAGCGGCACGCAGAGCAACCTGTGCGCGCTGCTGTCGCACTGCGGACGGGGCGACGAGTACATCGCCGGCAACCTCGCGCACTGCTACCGCTACGAGGGCGGCGGCGGGGCGGTGCTGGGCGGCATCCAGCCGCAGCCGCTGCCGCAGCAGTCGGACGGCACGCTGCTCCTTTCGGACATCGAGGCCGCCATCAAGCCCGACGACGAGCATTTCGCGCGCACGCGGCTGCTGTGCCTGGAGAACACCTGGAACGGCAACGTGCTGCCCGCCGGCTACGTGGAGGCGGCCACGGCGCTGGCGCGCCGGCGCGGGCTGGCGACGCACCTGGACGGCGCGCGGCTCTTCAACGCCGCAGTGGCGTCGGGCGTGGCGCCGGCCGAGATCGCGCGCCACTTCGACTCCGTTTCGGTCTGCTTCAGCAAGGGCCTGGGA
>JAEYPG010000480.1 GCA_023410975.1 Pseudomonadota bacterium | reverse complement strand
GCGCCGGAGCGCTGCTGCTGTGGTGCCCGGCGCCGCGGGCCGCGCGTTGGGGCGGCGTGGGGCTGGCCGCGGCCTACGCGCTGCTGGCCGGCTGGGGGGTGCCGGCACAACGCACGGTGTGGATGCTGGCCAGCGCCGCACTGCTGCATGCGCTGGGGCTGCGCTGGCCCTGGCCGCTGGGACTGGCCACGGCGGCGGTGGTGGTCAGCGCGCTGGACCCGTGGGCGCTGCTGCAGCCGGGCTTCTGGCTGTCCTTCGCGGCCGTGGGGCTGCTGATGGCGTCGGAGCCTGCGCAGCGCGATCCCTCAGTTCCAGACACCCCAGCCCCAGGCTCTTCCCCGCGCGCTGAAGGTGCCGGAGCTCGGACCGAGCCTCTGTCCGTGCCGGCCCCCGCTGCGCAGGCCGTTGCCGTGGCGGGTACAGGCACTGGAGCTGCGTGTCCTGTGGCCGCCAAGCCGGTCTCGCCGGCCTGGGTTTCCGGCTGGGCGACAGTTGCCGGCCAGCTGCTGCGCCAGGGCCTGTCGCTGCTGCGGTCCGGGCTGCGCACGCAGATCGTCGCCACCGCCGGGCTGGCGCCGCTGACGCTGCTGCTGTTCCAGCAGTTCTCGCTGGTGGGCCTGCTGGCCAACCTGGTGGCGATTCCGCTGGTGACGCTGGCCGTCACGCCGCTGGCGCTGCTGGGCGTGCTGTGGGCGCCGCTGTGGACTGCGGCAGCGGCGTTGCTGTCCGGCCTGGGTGCGGGACTGGCCGTGCTGGCCGCTCTGCCGGGTGCGGTGTGGAGCGCCGCCGTGGCGCCGCCCTGGGCCCAGGCCACCGCGCTGCTGGCCGGGGCGCTGCTGGTGGCTCCGCTGCCATGGCGGCTGCGCCTGCTGGGCCTGCCGTTGCTGCTGCCTCTGGTGCTGCCGCCGCCGGATCGCCCGGCTCCGGGGCACTTCGAGGTGGTCGTGCCCGACGTGGGGCAGGGCAGCGCGGTGCTGGTGCGCACGCACGCCTCGCTGCTGCTCTACGACAGTGGCCCGCAGTACGGCCCCGGGCGTGACGCCGGCGAGCGCGTGCTCGCGCCGCTGCTGCAGGCGCTGGGCGAGCGCCGCATCGACACCCTGGTGCTCAGCCACCGCGACATGGATCACGCCGGCGGCGCCGCCTCGCTGCTGCAGGCGCTGCCGGTGCGGCAGTTGCGCAGCTCGCTGGAGCCCGGCCATGCGCTGCTGCACGTCGGCGTGCCGCACACGCGCTGCGAGGCTGGCCAGCAGTGGGAGCGCGACGGCGTGCGCTTCGCCGTGCTGCACCCGCCGGCCACCGCTTACGACGTGGCGCGTACGCCGCCCAACGCGCTGAGCTGTGTGCTGCAGGTCACCGACGCCCAGGGCCACAGGCTGCTCCTGGCCGGCGACATCGCCACGGCGCAGGAGGCCGCCCTGGTAGCAGCCGACGTGCAGTTGCTGCGCAGCGAACTGCTGCTGGTGCCGCACCACGGCAGCCGCGGCTCCTCCTCCCCGGTTTTCCTGGACGCCGTGGCCCCTGCCGTGGCCTTGGTCCAGGCCGGGCACCACAACCGCTTCGGCCATCCGGCGCCCGAAGTACTGCACCGCTTGGGTGCGCGCGGCATCGATGTGGTGCAGAGCCCTGGTTGCGGCGCTTGGCGCTGGCGGGAAGGGCAGGCCTCCTGCGAACGTGAAATACGCCCGCGCTACTGGCGGCACGGTTCGCGCTAGGGGCTTTCTCCTTTGAGCGATGAGCGCTCAACCTCAAGGACCCCGGGTTTTCCCGGGTGAGACAATCAACTAACCAACCTGAGCTTCAGAGGGAACGCCGTCGTGTCCATCCATGTCGCGCTGCATCACGTCACGCACTACCGCTACGACCGCCGCGTCGGGCTGTCGCCGCAACTGGTGCGCCTGCGCCCTGCGCCGCATTGCCGCACGCCCATCCTGAGCTATGCCTTGCGGGTCGAGCCCGCGAAGCATTTCGTCAACTGGCAGCAGGACCCCTTCTCCAACCACGTGGCGCGCCTGGTGTTCCCCGAGTCCACCACGGAGTTCAAGGTCACGGTCGATCTCGTGGCCGAGATGTCGGTCTTCAATCCCTTCGACTTCTTCCTGGAGCCGCAGGCCGAGAAGTTCCCCTTCGAGTATTCGCAAGAGAGCGCGCGCGACCTCGCGCCCTACCTGGCCACCGGGCCGCTGACGCCCAGGCTTGCGGCGTTCGTAGAGAGCGTTCCGCGCGAGCCGCAGGGCACGACCAATTTCCTGGTCGCGCTCAACCAGCGCGTGCAGCAGGAGGTGGGCTACCTCATCCGCCTGGAGCCGGGCGTGCAGACGCCCGAGGAGACGCTGGAAAAGCGCAGCGGCTCCTGCCGCGACTCGGCCTGGCTGCTGGTGCAGGTGCTGCGCCGCCTGGGGCTGGCCGCGCGCTTCGTCTCCGGCTACCTGATCCAGCTTGTGCCGGACGTGAAGTCGCTGGACGGCCCCTCGGGCGCCGAGACCGACTTCACCGACTTGCACGCCTGGTGCGAGGTGTACCTGCCCGGCGCTGGCTGGATCGGCCTGGACCCGACCTCCGGCCTGCTCGCCGGCGAGGGCCACATCCCCGTGGCCTGCACGCCCGACCCCTCCACGGCGGCGCCGGTCAGCGGCGCGGTGGACCAGTGCGAGGTCGAGTTCGAGCACCACATGAGCGTCTCGCGCATCCACGAGTCGCCGCGCGTGACCAAGCCCTACACCGATGAGCAGTGGGCCGAGCTCGTCGCCCTGGGCCACGCGGTGGACGAGCAGCTGCAGGCGCAGGACGTGCGCCTGACCATGGGCGGCGAGCCCACCTTCGTCTCCGTGGACGACCGCGACGGCGCCGAGTGGAACACCGACGCCATGGGCCCCACCAAGCGCAGCCGCGCGCTGGAGCTGCTGCACCGGCTGCACGCCGAGTACGGCGCCGGCGGCTTCCTGCACTTCGGCCAAGGCAAGTGGTACCCGGGCGAGCAGCTGCCGCGCTGGGCCATGACCATCGCCTGGCGCGCCGACGGCCAGCCCTGCTGGCACGACCCGGCGCTCTTCGCCGACGAGCGCGAGCCGCAGCCCTACACCGCCGAGGACGCGCAGCGCTTCATCACCCGGCTGGCGGCGAAG